>JASFIX010000418.1:0-4546 GCA_050122435.1 Desulfobacterales bacterium | reverse complement strand
AGAGGGCCGTCTACCGGTGAAAGACGCAGCCGCGAAACTGAGACATATTAGTTACGAAGATATTGAATACGCGCATGTTGATCATCACCGTTCTCTGCGCAAGGGATTCCCAGAAGTTATTTTCGGACAGGGAAAAAGTGCCGATCAGGTCATCGGCATCATGGACAAAATGAAAGATCAGGAAGGCATTATTCTGGTTACCCGGCTTGAACAGAATAAAGCCGATGCGGTTGTGGCGCGCTTTCCGAATGCAGTCTATCACCCGGATGCCAAAATGATTGTATGGCAGCTTAAAAAACCCCGCATCATCGGCCGCGGGACCATTTGCATAATTTCAGCCGGCACATCGGACATACCGGTTGCCAAAGAAGCTTATTTAACAGCTAAAGCGATGGGAAATCGCGTAGAAACCATCTTTGATGTGGGCGTAGCGGGCATTCATCGCCTATTCAGCCATAAGGAAATCATTGATAAAGCATCCGTGCTTGTAGTTGTTGCCGGTATGGAAGGTGCATTGCCCAGCGTCGTTGCCGGAATGGTCAGCCGTCCCGTGATTGCCGTGCCGACCAGCGTGGGGTATGGGGTCAGCCTCGGCGGCCTGACAGCCCTGTTTGCTATGCTCAACAGCTGCAGTTCGAATGTAGCCGTCGTCAATATTGATAACGGTTTTGGTGCGGGTTATATGGCGGCCATGATTAATCGGCGGTAGCTTCAAGTTCAAACGAATTGAAATACAACAGCATTAGTGTGAACAGATCACCTCGATCAACCGGAGTATTGGAGCAATGGAGTAATGGAGTGCTGATAAGCACAGATGATTGCATTTAAAATAGTACTCCTTTGCTCTCCCAATACTCCAACACTCCAGCACTCCAACACTCCGGCTAAATAAGATAAAACCTGTTACACAATCTTTGGGTGTATCTATCGAAAGGTATTGTTCTTATGGAAATTGATGAAGCCATTACGACATTTTCACAAAGCGAAAAGATAAAAGCGGGGTTGATCTGGGCAACCCAGGTGATTGAAATATACAAAACCGTCCCTGGAGGCGATAAATCGGGTGCCGAAACAATAATAAAGGCCATCGTTGATATGCTCGGCAGTGAAATCCTTATTTGCAAGAAATCGGCTCCACATGAACTTTGGATGGAAGTGGAAAAAAACATTGACACTGCCATGGTAATGATTAATTCCAGCGTCGCGCACGAGGCCGGTTATCATCTTACGCAGGCGCTCACACAGGTCACCACCATCGGCCAGAGATCCATGTCAATCTTGAAGGATAAAGGGCTGTTGTGAGGCACTCATGAGTAAAAAACAACAAATTCTGATTTGCGTTCTTATTCTCGCGTTAGACCTGGCCGTTTTTTTTCTGCCGCTCACCGCTATATTTCTTGTCTATATCATTTTGCAAAATCCCCCTTGGTTCAGAGAATTCTTGCAGCAACTTGATTAGAAGTGGTTTCAAAACCCCATCTGAAGCCCAATGGCTGCGTTGCAGGCCTCCGGTAAATGCTCACATACTCATGTATGCTGAGAACAACGACTTTCCCGATCGGCCTGACGCCTTGCCCTTGAACCTGATCTGAACTTTTGAAACCACTTCTATAAATAATTTCAACGGGAATCTTTGTCCGGATTGATTTCTTTGAAGGGTTGAATTGCGGTATGAAAATTAGGGATTGTGAAGGTGTTAATTATTATAGCAATTGTTGGCCATCTGGATACTGAGTGCGGCTTGAGAATGCAGAACCGTCATGGTCAAATCCATGTCGTTTTTGCGGGCTTCATCAGTTGCTTCCAATTTTTGTTTCCAGGCTTTTCCACCGGTGAAATAATATAAATAACATTTATCGATCGCGCCCATAAAACAAGGATTATTCTTACCGCTCCGCTTTAAAATATCAATTTCAACTTTGGCCCGGCTCAGCAACTCGAGATATTGTTGGTAGCTAATCCTGGTTTCCAGGTTGCCCTGAATATTCGCCAGTGTGATGAGGACCTTTTCTTCCTCCACTGACTTTTTAGGGCCCCAGCAAGATGCACAGATTAAAATTACGGCTAAATAAAAGGCGATTAAAGCACATCTATTCATAAAGCTTGCCCTTTCGAATCACGATATCATCCCAAGTCACCTTATCATTACCGACATCATCATTATATCCTAATTTGCAAAATTATTCAAACTAACCATCTGAATACATAGTTATTTCGTCCCAGATGCATTCGATGGGCAGCATCCGGATATCACTAACATTAAAAACCGGTTTTTTTGTTTCAGGAACAAGTTCATCCAAAACACGGCTGATGCGGTCGATCAAATTATCTATCTCCATATCTTTCAAGGTACTAATTATGGCAATATCGTCTTTGATCTGTTGAGCAAAGAACTTTAAATGTTCATTTCCGTTTTGAAAATAAACAATTCGTTCATTAAGCCGCAGCTCATAGGCTTGCAAAATCTGGATTAAGTTAAGATTGTATCGGATCCTTAAATTTTGCAGGGCTTCCGGATGCGAATAGATTCCTAAGCGATTCTGTTCAGATCGAATTTCGTCCCGCAACTCAGCCAGATGGCGTTCAAGGCGAATCCGCATTTCAACGGCCTGATCGATTTTGTCAACAATTTTCGCCCGTAGAGACGAAATCTCATATATCTTTTTCTCCAGGGTTTCTGTTTTAAGGCTTTCGGCTGAAAGCGGGTTGAAAAAGATTAACAAAACCAGAATTGACAAAATAACTGAGCCGGGGACACGCTTTTTCATTTCAGCTCCTCTGTGCTTATTCGGAACGGATCCAAAACTTCATCTCGTTAGGTTGATTCTCCGTGCAGTTCGTCAATTTTCTTTCTAACCTCTTTCGGAACAAATAATTTTCCTCCGGTCCGTTCCCACCGGGCAAGATATTCCAAGGCAATTCTTGTCGGGAAATCTTCGGCGTATTGCAAACCCATTAACTCCAGGTGCTGTCCCTCCCATTGCAAAAGCTTTTCGCCAATCTCAGCAGGGAATTCGGTCAAACCATTTAAGGATATCAAGTTGCCATCCCACTGGAAGATATAGTGAGCAGCACGCGGTGAAAGCGCTCTGACACCGTTTAAACAAATCCAGTTTCCTTTCCATTGAAACAATTGCCTGGCGGCAGCAGGTGAAATTTCGTTCAGATCGTTAAGAAAGAGATCCGAAGCCTGCATTTCAGTGATACATTTGGCGGTTTTAGCGGAGATATCGGAAAGCTCGCTTAAACGATTAAAAATTCCGGCGCAAATTTGTTCGGAAATGATCTGGTTCTGGGAATGGGCCCCAGTCGAAGCATACAGTTTGGTTTTATCTCGAATGCGGTTCCATATGGTTTCCAACGGCTCCAGCTGTGCATTTGTCATGTCCGGGGCGAGTTTGTCGGCCGTTGGCTGATATTTTCGAACTGCGGCCTTGATATGCCGCAGGTGTTTGTTCATATCAATTCCACCGGCAATTTCGGCTATCTGAAGATCAATCATTGTTTGCCGCTTGATATACAGCAACTCTTCACAGGCCTGGTGAATCCAACTTGAAGGACCTTCGAGTTGCTGAATATAAACCTGTCGGCGCTGAATGGTGCGAAGTGTAAAGGCAATGGCGCTGTCTTCCATGGCCTGCAGAAACGTATCGCTTTTACCTTTTTGCAATTCGTCTGAAATCTCATTTTCCAGTTCTTCTACACCATCCTGGTAACGCTTTTTCAGGCGCATAATTTCTTCTTGCTTTAGGAGCAGCCTGTCTCTAAGAGAGGTTAGTTCTTCTATTTTGGCGTTATAAAGGTTGTTGATTATCGATGTTGCCGGCTTGTTGATCTTTGCTTTTTTCTGCCGATTTGGGAGAATCTTTGTCTTTTCGGGTGTATTCAATGCGTTATGAGGATTCGCCTTAACTTTTGACTTATTGCCAAATACGAAAAAACCGGAAAAAGCAGCGGCGATTATGATGGCCGATACCGCCACTTTAAAAACTGAGTTTTTTCTTAGCGGTGTTTCAACCGTTTTTAATTCTGCAATATCTTCGACTTTTTCTTCAGCCTCGGTTTTTTCAGGCTCGTTTTGGGTTAGGACCGCCTGATCACCGTCCTCGACATTACCTTTATTTTCCTGCTTTTCATCTGTTTCTTCAATTGCAGCTTTTTCCTCCGACGACCCCTGGATTTCTGCCACATCATCGATAGCGTTAGAATCGGAATGGGAAACTTCTTCTTCTACCTTATCCGCTGTATCCATCCCTCCTCTTTTATGATCACCCGCTTCAGTGTTGCTTTGCTTAACTTTTTCAAGTGCTTCATCACCATCATCATCGTTTGCGCCCGATGGCAAGGTTTCAGGCCCGGGTTCTGTGTCCGGTCCTTCTGGTTCCTGTTCGGTGTCTTCATACGCGTTGTCGATGGGCTTCGTGGTTTCCGGGTTGTCAATGGTGTAATCAGGTTTGGCTTTCTTTTCCGAACCTATACTTTCAGGTTCGCTTTCAACGCTTTCGAATGATTCAATATTTTGATCTATATCATCTTTGGCAGGAGC
>JASFIX010000417.1:0-4546 GCA_050122435.1 Desulfobacterales bacterium | reverse complement strand
CCGGTAAAAATAAAATTTGACATTTTTCCTTTTTTACGGCCTCAATGGGCTAAACCGGCGCAACTGGCCAACTTAAAAAGGTGATCTACTATTTTTGAGATAGGTTCAGGCTTCAAGAACCTAAAAGGACGTATAGTGAGTGGTACATGGCAAAACTTTTTTCGTTAACAATTTGGTTGCTCGGAGCCGCGTTGCTTTTTGGGTCCTTTGGCGGTTGTATGAATTCGGAATCAAATCTAGATCACGAGCCTTTAATTCGAGTTGGAGATCGGATTCTTACGGTTCTGGACTTTAACAACGCATTTGAAATCGCCAAAACAGCCTATCCCCATAACTTTAAGGATAACACTGAAGATTTCAGAAATGCGCGGCTTCGGCTTTTAAACCAGCTGGTGGTAGAAATGATCATTCTTGAAAGAGCGGAGGAATTAGGTCTTTCCATTTCCAGTGAGGAAATCAATAAGGCCGTCAACGAAATTAAAAGCGACTATCCTGAAGATACTTTTGAAAAGGCATTACTGGAATACGCTGTTTCTTATAAATCATGGGAGGCGCGATTAAAAAATAGATTGCTCATGCAAAAGGTGATCGACAATGAACTCAAGAATCAAATAGCCATCACACCGGAAGATATTGCCAGCTATTATGAAAAACATTATGAGGCCACTGATGCCGATGCAGAATCAATAGGCGCTGACAAAGACATCAATGAAAACATTATCAAGCACTTGCGTCAGCAAAAAGCAGAGCAAGCTTATAAAGTTTGGATAAAAGAGCTTAAAGGAAAATACAGCATTGAAATCAACGAATCCCACTGGGAAAAACTCAGCGGTTCAAAATATCAAGAAGGCCAAGAGCTGGAAAACGAAGATTCAAGCCAGGGCTCAGGATGATTATAAAATTGATTGATGATGGAAAATTTAACTTATAAAATTCAGAAATTTTTACTTATATTTTTTTGCTGGGGGTTAACCCTCAGCACGACCGTTTTTTCGATTAATGCTCAGGCAGAAGAACCCGTTGTTGTTGATCGCATTGTCGCGGTGGTTAATGATGAAATCGTTACCCTGTATGATTTAAATGAAACCCTCAAACCCTATGAGGAAAATATCCAGGCCCTGGGTTACCCCCCTGAAAAACTACGTGAAACCCTTTTTAAATTGCGGTCTGACGTGCTGAACAAACTGGTTGACCAAAAGCTTGCCGATCAGCAAATCAAAAAATACAATCTCATGATCAGTATGCAAGAAATTGATACAACAATTGAACGTATCAAAGAAAACCGATCCTATACCGATGAGGATTTGAGAGCGGGGTTGGCCGAGCAGGGTTTGACCATCGAAGAGTATCGAGAGAATCTAAAAAAACAGCTGTTGAGACGCAAACTGGTGAATCGTGAAGTCAAGTCCAAGATCGTGATCACCAGTGTGGAAATCGAAAAATATTACAACGAGCACCGTGAAAAATATGCGGGTGAAATAAAATATCATCTCTGGAATATTTTTATACGGTTTTCCCAGATGACAGACGAGTCTCAAAGGCAAATTGCATTTGGGAAAATGGAGACCGTTTTAAGCCAACTAAAGCGAGGCCGATCATTTGAATCCTTAGCGGCCGAACTCCCTGAGTCTCCAGAAAGCCCTCAAGGAACAGACCTGGGTTTTTACCTCCTGGATGAACTTTCGCCCCAGCTGAGAAATGTTGTTAAAGATATGAAAGAAGGGGAATATAGCCCTATTTTAGAAAACGATACAGGGTATCAAATCATCTATGTTCAAAAAGTGCTTATGAAAGATTCAAAAAGCCTCACTGATGTTGAAGCTGAAATTGAGGATGTTTTATATAACGAAGCCATCGATAGACGTTACAATACCTGGTTGAGTGAGCTTCGCAAACGCTCACATATCAAGATTGTCAAGTAACATTTTAGCTGCTCTTTGTGAGACAACTTTAGTTAATATCGGGCAATTAATCAAAATTGCAGTCAGAACATGTGTTGCGCGTTACGTGTTGCGAGTTGCCGATTGCAAATTGAGATTTTCTTTGACTTTCAGAAGGTAACCCGTAACGCGTAACCCGAAACACGAAACTCGGAACTCGAAATATTATGATAAACGAGAAAGAATCTTTATCATTCGGTCGCTATCTCCAATCCATGCGGCTTGAGAAGAAAATAAGTCTGGAAAAAGTTTCAGAAGAAACTCGTATCGCCATTAGCAATTTACAGCTGATCGAACAAGAGGCTCTCGAAGCGCTTCCGGATAAAGTATTTGTGAAAGGTTTTCTGCGTTCTTATGCCCGTGCCATTGGAGCAGATAGTGACGAGGCGGTTAAACTTTATGAGACCCGTCTCGATATGGTAAGCCGGTTGACCGATGCCGGGCGTTTTTCTCCCAGATCCTCTCTATTTGCATGGCGCAATTTGATTTTGTCGATTACGACTGTTTTAGCTTTTATTGCTCTGACGCTTTATGGCGTTTCATATCTTCAAAGTCGGATACCGCAGCCGGAAACCGTTAAAACTCCTGCCGACAGCGAGCATTCGGAAGCAACGCTACCCCGGCAAGAGACCGATTCAAGTGTTAAAAAAGACGCCACGCTAAAACCACAAAACAAATTAGTGCTGGATATAACCGCAGTTGACGACACGTGGATTAAGGTCATCATAGACAACAAGGATTCTAAGGAATACAATTTAAATTCCGGTGAGAATCTGGAATTGGAGGCTTCAGCAGGATTTAATTTGCTGATTGGTAATGCCGGCGGGCTGGAATTGGAATTCAACGGAAAGCCCATAATGATTTCCGGCAAAGCCGGCGAAGTTGTAAATATACAGCTTCCCTAAATACGTCAGAACATTATTTCACCACGAAGAACACGAAGATTACGAAGGCAGAATAGATAAATTTAATATCCCTTTTCGTGCCCTTCGTGGTTGAAACTGCTTAACCTGGGCTTTTTGCATAACCGTATTATTTTTATTAATTCTTATGGTAAATGATGAAAACTGATCGGACTAAAATACTGATGGAAAGTATTAAACGGCTGCTGCGGCGTGGGGCCACAACTCACCTGAGCAATATCGTAAACAAGACCCATGCGGCCGACCTTTCCGTTGTTTTTCGATCGTTATCGCTTTCGCAGCAGCGTGAGTTATTCGGCATGATAACAGATATCGAGCAAAAAGGAATTTTGTTCAGCGAGCTGGATGAGGATACCTTTTTAGATCTTACCGAAGGGATTCAGCTTGAAGATATCGTCGAAGTTTTTGAACAAATGCCCAACGACGATGTGGCTGATCTATTAGGTCGTCTGTCCGAGGAAAAAGCCGATGCCATCCTTGAAAAAATGAAAAAGACGGAATCGGAGGAGGTTGAAGATCTGCTGCGTTATGAGGATGACACCGCCGGCGGAATCATGGTACCGGATTTTATTGCTCTATCAGAGGACACCACCGCCAGGCAGGCCATCGAATCTCTGCAAAAAGAATACTCTGATGTTGAAATGCCCTTTTATCTATACGTCGTCGATGATTACGGCAAACTGGTTGGAGTCAGTTCTCTGCGCCAGCTGGTACTGGTACCACCTGAAACACCGCTGAAAACATTTATGGCCACCGACGTGTTTTCTGTTCAGACTGACATGGATCAGGAGGAAGTGGCCAAAATTGTTGCCCGTTATGACATTCTGGCGGTGCCGGTAGTAGACAATACCAACAGGCTGGTAGGTATCGTTACCGTGGATGACGTCATCGACATTTTCAGGCGCGAGGCCACTGAGGATATATTGAAGATGGCCGGTGCGGGTGAAGAATTTGTCGAAACAAAATCAGTCCTGAAAAGCACGAGAATACGTTTGCCCTGGCTTTTTGCGAGTTGTATAGGTGGAATTATCGCCTTTTATATCATCGGCAGATTTGAGGGCTCACTGAATAAAATTGCCGCGCTGGCGGCTTTTATCCCGGTGATTATGGGTATGGGCGGTAACATCGGTACTCAGTCTTCTACCATCGTGGTTCGCGGCCTCGCAACCGGCCGCATCGTTATCAGGGATTTATGGTCCGTCGTCCTTAAAGAGCTGTCGATCGGTGTGATTTTAGGCATTGTTTACGGTCTATTAATTGGCAGTGTCGCACAAGTTCGCTACAGCATGGAAGCGCTGGCGCTGGCAGTTTGCTTTGCAGTTATCAGTTCAATGTCTATAGCCGCACTGGTCGGCTCGCTGGTCCCCATGGGGTTTGCCCGTATCAATATTGATCCTGCTGTCGCAACAGGACCATTTGTAACGACTGCCATCGATATTATCAGTGTAACCTTTTATTTCATAATAGCCACCGCTCTCCTTGGCCTATAATTCCATGTCGGTATTTTCCACGCCTGCCATTTTGCTCCGCAGACTTGATTATGGAGATTTTGACCTAATCCTAACGTTTTTATCGCTGGAGCGGGGCAAAATTTCTCTAATTGCGAAATCCGCTAAGAAATCTACGAAACGATTTGCAGGTATTCTAGAGCTTTTTTCACTCATTGAAGCTGTCGCCAGCACG
>JASFIX010000416.1:0-4553 GCA_050122435.1 Desulfobacterales bacterium | reverse complement strand
GATTGCCAATATTGAAACCTTGCGGGATGAAAAAGGCATGACCTTCTTTTTAATTGAACATGACATGGATTTGGTCATGAAACTGTGTCATCCCGTAATTGTGATGAGTGAAGGCACAAAATTGGCCGAAGGATCGGCTGATGAAATTAAAAAAGACGAACGCGTATTAGAAGCATATTTAGGTGGGCAATATCGATGATCATCTTAAAAGCAGATAATATTACAGCAGGGTATACAAGGGAAGTCAACATTCTCAGCGATGTCAATCTCCTTTTGCAACAGGGGCAAATCGTTACGATTATTGGCCCTAACGGCGCCGGGAAATCCACACTTTTGAAAACCATCTTTGGGATTCTGAAGCCCTCAAACGGAAAAATCAATCTTAAAGATGAGGATATCACCGGTCTGAAACCCGACAAAGTCGCACAAAAGGGCATCAGCTACGTTCCCCAGGTGGACAACGTCTTTCCGTCCCTAACCATCCAGGAAAACCTGGAAATGGGGGCCTTTATTCGAGACGATGATTACAGCCAGCGGCTGAATGAAATTTATGAGCTTTTTCCGGTTTTGGGCGAACGCAAAAAACAAAAAGCCGGTCAGCTTTCAGGTGGTCAGCGTCAGATGGTGGCCATGGGCCGGGCGCTGATGGTGGACCCGCAGGTGCTGTTGCTCGATGAGCCGTCGGCGGGCCTGTCTCCCAAGCTGGTCGACATGATTTTTGAAAAAATAATTGATGTCAATAAAACCGGCGTTTCGATGATCATCGTAGAACAAAACGCCAGAGAAGCGTTGAAAATGGCCGATCATGGATATGTGCTTGCAATGGGCCGCAACGTACTGGATGACAGCGGCGATGCGCTGTTGGCCAATGAGGAGGTCGGGCGCCTCTATCTTGGAGGATAAAGATGCTGGAGCTTGTTTTTTACGGGATTGTTTTCGGGAGTATTATTGCACTGGGCGCCATTGGCCTTACCCTGGTGTTCGGCATCATTCGCTTTGCCAATTTTGCCCATGGGGATTTGATGTCTTCCGGGGCTTATTTTGCCCTGTTCATGGTAACCGGCGTGCTGTCCTGGATCGGTATTCCGGACACAACCTTTGGGTCACTGTCGTTCGGCTGGCGCATGCTGATCGCATTTCCGGTATCCATGTTCATCGTGGGATGTTTGGCCATCGTAGCGGATCGGATCCTGTATCGCAAACTGCGCAAAAATAACAGCGGTGCGGTCATGTTGGCCATGTCTTCTCTGGGAGTTGCATTTATTCTTCGAATGCTGATTCTCATTCTATGGGGGGCAGACTCTCTGTTCTACAAGCCGGGGCTGCTGCGTCCGGCAATTGAATTTCCCCTGGGAATCAAGGTCCGGCCGGATCAGATTTTGATTCTTATTCTGGTATTGGGCCTGGTGACACTGCTTCATCTCTTTATGCAAAAAACAAAAATGGGCAAAGCCATGCGCGCCACCGCGGACAATATGGAGCTGGCGCTGGTGTCGGGCATTGACACCGAGCGGGTAATCATCCTGACCTGGGGAATCGGCGGCGCGTTAGCTGCCGCCGGCGGCATCCTTTATGGAATTGATGTCCAGGTGCACGCGTATATGGGGTGGAATTTTTTAATCCCCCTATTCGCAGCAACCATACTGGGCACCATCGGCAATATGTGGGGCGCGCTGGTGGGCGGACTGGTTATCGGGGTCGCCCAACAGGTCTCCACGGCCTTTTTGCTGCCCACCTATAAACCGGCAGTAGCCTTTATGTTGATGATCTTAATTTTACTGTTCCGACCAAAAGGAATTTTCGGAGGGAAAAAGGAATAATGGAAATCAGTGGACTTCTAGCATATTTGGTGGCACTGGCAATCTCAGCGGGCATTTATGCCGTATTTTGTCTGGGATTAAACATTCAGTGGGGCTACACAGGGCTGTTTAACATCGGGATTGCCGGCTTTTATTGTATCGGCGCTTATGTATCCGCCATGGTCACCCTGCCGGCGCCCACCGGCATTTATGCCAAGTATGTGCATCAACTTTTCGGTTTTAACCTGCCTTTTGTCTTCGGCTTGCTTGGCGCTGCTCTGATTTGCGGTATTCTGGCGTTTCTGATTGGAATTCCGACCCTGCGATTGGGTGAAGACTATCTGGCCATCTCAACGCTGGGGATCGCCGAGACAATTCGACTTATCTTTAATAATGAAAAATGGCTGGCCAATGGCGCCAGAGGGTTGACCGGTTTGCCGCAACCACTGGAAGGTATAGTTGATCCCAAAAATTATAATTATATTTATTTGATCATCATTATATTTATTTTGGTCGTCATCTACTTGTTGATCGAAAGAGCCATCCGCTCGCCATGGGGCAGAGTCTTAAGGGCCATACGCGAGGATGAAGTTTCGGCTGCCATGAGCGGCAAGGATATATTTAACTTTAAAATGCAGTCGCTTGTTTTCGGCGCCATGGTGATGGGCATCGCCGGTGCCCTGTCCGCCCATAGTTTGAAGGCCATATCGCCTGAAATTTTTACGCCCTTGTACGGCACATTTATCATCTGGGTGATGTTGATCGCCGGCGGCAGCGGCAACAACAAGGGCGCCATTCTGGGGGCCTACGTCATCTGGAGCGTCTGGATCGGAACCCAGTTGATGACAGACTACCTACCTTTATTCCTGAAAGCCAGGGCACCTTATATTCGATTCTTAGTCATCGGTGTCCTACTCGAGCTGATTCTGGTTTACAGACCCCAGGGGCTTCTGGGGGAAGAAAAAAAGGTTTCCCGGATGCTGGAATAAGCGCCTGCTTAAAGACCGCAGATTTAAAAATTGTAACCGTCTCGATCGCATCGCCAAATTCATAGAGTCGGCAGATTCAGCTGCGTCAGCCCTGACGCGAATTTTTCCCCATTAAATTCAATCAAAATAAACTGCAAAAGATAAAGATCGACTTATGAAACCGGACCCACAACATACAAAAATCCCCGGATGGCAGAGCCTGGGCCACCTATTGCGTGCGCAAGCCCTTCAAATGGGTGACCAAACGCTTTTGTGCTTTGAGGGTCGCGATCTTAGCTTTGCCCAGGTTGAAAGCCAAACCAACCAGCTGGCCAATGTGATTCGCACGCTGGGGGTTCAAAAGGGGAATAAAGTCGCCGTGATGATGCCAAACGGCCTGGAATACCCCCTCTGCTGGCTGGCCCTTGCCAAACTGGGCGCCATAATGATCCCGATCAATATCCAATACCAGGCCTCGGAATTGGAATTCGTGCTCAACAATGCAGAAGCCGATATCGCGATTGCCGGCCAGCAGCAGATTGAAGCCCTGAAGGGCCTGAAATCACAATGTCCTTCCCTGCGTGAAATTGTCCTATTTTCCATGGATTCGACGATTTCCGGGACCCGCAATCTATACGGCGAAATGGAAAAGGCCTCCAAAGAATGCGGCATCGACGGAGTCCAACAGGATGATTTGCTCAATCTGCAATACACCTCCGGGACTACCGGATTCCCCAAAGCTTGCATGCTTAGCCACAAATACTGGCTTCAGCTTGGACAGGATATGTGCATCTATGCCCGGGTTACCGCAGATGACGTAGATCTTACCGCCCAACCCTTTTATTACATGGATCCGCAGTGGAACGTGGTGCTATGCATGATAGCGGGTATCCCGCTGGTGATCCTGCCGCGGTTTTCTGCATCCACTTTCTGGAAATCCGTTAAAGACAATCGTGTAACCGTTTTTTATGTAATCGCGACCATGCCGGTATATTTGCTCAAACAGCCGGTAAATCCGGAAATCGAAAAAAAACACAACGTGCGTCTGGTGATGTGCTCGGGCATCGTGCCCCAGCTGCACAAGGTCTTCGAAGAGCGCTGGAACACCCCCTGGCGGGAGGTATATGGCTCTACGGAATCTGGCGGTGATCTTGGCGTGCCCATTGAAGATAATGATTCGGTGGGCACCGGAACGGTCGGAATTCCTTTTGCAGGCAAAGCGTTTAAAATTTTGGACGAAAGCGGCAATGAAGTTCCAGTGGGCGGGCAGGGCGAACTCGTCATTTGCGGTGAGCCGCGCATGATGGGGTATTACAAAAATCCACAAGCCTCTGCCGAAAAAATCCGTAACGGCTGGTTGCATACCGGCGATTTGTTCATAAAAAATAAAAAGGGTTACTATTATATCGTCGGCCGGCTAAAGGACATGGTGCGCCGCAGCGGCGAAAATATTTCGGCAGCCGAGGTCGAAGGGGTGCTTTGCGAGCATCCGGCTGTGCGTGCCGCTGCCGTGGTGCCGGTCCCGGATGAACTCCGCGGCGAAGAAGTCAAAGCCTTCATTCAGTTGCAGCCGGGCGAAAACGCCGATCCGCAGGATATTGTTGATTTCGCCGGCTCTAAACTCGCTGCTTTTAAAGTGCCGCGGTTTATTGAGTTTATTGACCGTTTCAACATGACACCCTCGGAGCGTATCATCAAACGCGACTTGCTGAAAAACAGCCAGGATCAAAGACAGGACGCCTATGATGCAACCGAAAAAAAATGGAGAATGGAAAAAGATGAAATT
>JASFIX010000415.1:0-4564 GCA_050122435.1 Desulfobacterales bacterium | reverse complement strand
GTGCAATTGGGATTTTTCAACTTTTATATGATCAGCAGCGGACTGGGAAAACTTTACGGAGTAGTATCTTTTATGCTACCGCCCGCCGCCCACGGCAGGTTTCTTGTTTTTTTAAAGGCCATTTTTGAAACCCTGGGGATGGCTTTCTTAGGTACCCTGCTGGCAACCCTGATCGCCCTGCCGACAGGCTTTCTTGGAGCTAAAAATGTTGTCGGCAACCGAACATTTCATTTTTCTTTGCGCCGCCTTTTCGATTTTCTCCGCGGTATCGATGCGCTGATTTGGGCACTGGTCTGGATCAATGTCGTCGGTCTTGGCCCCTTTGCCGGGATATTGGCGATTGGATGCAGTGTTTCGGGTGAGCTGGCCAAGCTTTTTTCTGAGGCTATCGAAAATGTTGATCGAAAACAAATCGACGGTGTCCGTGCCTCGGGGGCTAACGCGGTTCAAACCATGCGTTTTGCTATCTGGCCCCAGGTCTTTCCGGTGATCCTATCAACTTCGCTTTATTATTTTGAATCCAACACCCGCTCGGCCACCATTTTAGGAATTGTCGGTGCGGGCGGTATTGGCCTGCAGCTGGCTGACCGTATCCGGGTACTGGCCTGGGATCAGGCCTCTCTGATTATCGTCATGATCCTGGTCACCGTTTACTTCATTGACACCCTGTCAAACAAAATCCGGCATCACTTCATCGAGGCCAAAGAGATTGCGTAATCAACCGAACCGAGTCTGCAGTCCGGTCAAAACGGCTGGCGGCCAGCCACTCGTAATTCTGTGCTAGGAGACAACAGAATGGGAAAAATTAGCATGGTCATGTTTGATCTGTCCGGTACGACGGTATACGATGATACCGGTGTGCGGGATTGTCTGTATCAGGCCGCCCGGGAATTTGACCTCAAGACAACACCTGAAGAAATCCTGCTTCACATGGGGACCAACAAAATCCATCTATATCAGTTTTTGATTGCCCGTTCACAGGGTAAACAAATTGATTTAAAAGATTTTGAAAAAATACAGGATCCTGACACTGCCGAAATTGCCAGGAAGGTCTTCGATCGATATGAAGAACTGATGATCGCGCATTACGAGTCTGAGGTCAGGGAAATACCGGGGGCTTCAGATACATTTCAATGGTGCCATCAGAACGGCATTAAAGTGGCAACCGATACGGGCTTTCACCATAAAATTACCCAGGCGATTATGGATGGATTGGGATGGGTTAAAGAGGGTCTGGTGGATATTTCGGTGGATGTCGAAAGCATCCCCGGCCAGAGAGGCCGACCGGCCCCCTATATGATCTTTTATGCCATGCAAAAATTGAACGTGCAAAGTGTGCATGAAGTCATCAAAATTGGAGATACCCCGGCGGATCTGCTCGAGGGCCGCAATGCCGGCTGTCGCGGCGTGGTCGGCGTTTTGAGCGGGCCGCGGCCGGTGGAAGCCTGGGGCAAGTACTGGCACACCCATCTGATTTCCAGTGTTAAAGAGCTTCCGGAACTGATTGAATCCGAATTTGAATGAACCCATGAAGACAGAAACAGCCATGGCCGCTGTAATGCACGCTCCCCGGCAAAATCTAGATCTATTGCGTTATCCACTGCCCGAAGTTGCTGATAACTGCATTCTGGTGAAAATGACCTGCTGCACCATCTGTGGTTCCGATGTGCACACCTGGTCCGGACGAAGGGATTCGGCGGTTCCGATCATCCTGGGGCACGAAATTGTGGGAACCATCGCCGCAAAAGGCGAGGCCGTGACCCACGATTCTGCCGATCGACCGATTGATGTTGGTGATCGAATTACCTGGACCATAATGGACAACTGCGGCAAATGTTATTATTGTCGCCAAAAAGGGCTGATGATGAAATGCCGCAATTTGAAAAAATACGGCCATGACAGCTGTGAGGCGCCGCCGCATTTCGTGGGCGGCTTTGCCGAATACTGCTACCTGACACCCGGCACCTGCGTGATCAAGCTGCCCGACGCGGTCAGTGATGAGCAGGCGGCGCCGGCGAATTGTGCACTGGCAACCGTGGTGGCCGGCTTCGAAGCTGCCGGAGTCAAGGCATTGGAAAATGTATTGATTCAAGGTGCGGGCGCCCTGGGCATCTATGCTTCCGCCCTGGCCAAACATTTTGGCTGTCGTAAAATTATTGTAACCGATGTTTTAGATCATCGTCTGGAATTTGTTCGGGCATTTGGGGCCACGGATACACTCAATCCCCGCCACATGGCAGATACTGAAATTGTGGCGGCCGTTCGCCGTTTAACATGTGGCCTCGGAGTCGATTGCGTGCTTGAAGTGGCCGGATCCCCTGATTTGATTCCGATAGGGCTGCAATGTTTGCGTATCGGAGGCCGTTTGATTGAAATCGGCAATTCTTTTCCCAACGCCCGTTTCAGCTATGATGCCTGCGATCTGGTGTGGCGCAGATTAACGATGACCGGGGTGCACAATTATGACACGCGGCATCTTCAAATGGGCATCGATTTTATCGCGGCCACCAATAACCAATTTCCGTTTGAAAAGCTGGTAACCCATCGTTTTAAATTGCAGGAGATCAACGCTGCCCTGCAGATGGCAGCTTCAGGTGAGGCCATTCGAGTGGCGCTGCTGCCCTAAATGATCCGAAGTGGTTTCAAAACCTCAGATCGGATCCCCGCTTTAGCGCGGGATTGCACGTCTTTATTTTAAAAAATTAAGGTGTGCATCAAGGCTAAAAGTGCCTAAAGTGAGCTGAAGCAGGAAGTGACGAAAGCGATAGCTCATCGCAGAGGCGCAGAGTCCGCAAAGGTTTTTATAAAAAAGTTTTCTCTCTGCGGGCTCTGCGTCTCTGCGGTGAATCCTATATAAATGACAGGATTCCTTAACCCTAATTACTTTAAACTTTAGCTCATTTATTTATTGGGAACATTTAACGGAAGCGGATTGAAACCAGTTCTCATCTATGAGGAGATTCAATGTCAATATTTATTCGGAATCAAGCCTATACCGGACCGGTAAAAGCAGTTGTTCTCGACTGGGCCGGAACCGCTGTTGATTATGGCAGCATCGGGCCGGCTGCGGTTTTTGTGGACGTTTTCGCCAAATTCGGGGTGGACGTTTCGGTTGCGGACGTGCGGCAGTTTATGGGAGTTGCCAAAAAGGATCATATCCGCAACATTTGCGGCCTGCCGTCAGTGACTGCCCAGTGGCAGGAACCAAACGGCCGGACGCCGGATGAAAACGATGTGGAGCGCATATATGCCGAAACCGAGCCGATGATGGTTGATACCGTTACCCGGCATGCCGACCTGATACCCGGACTGCTTGAAACCATAGAAACCCTGCGTCAGCAGGGTGTCAAAATCGGCTCTTCCAC
Organism: Desulfobacterales bacterium; assembly: GCA_050122435.1. GTDB lineage: Bacteria > Desulfobacterota > Desulfobacteria > Desulfobacterales > JAHEIW01 > JAHEIW01. Next base: position 1,199 of record JASFIX010000415.1, on the reverse strand, counting down.
CGGCTACACGGCACCGATGATGGAAGCACTGGTTCCGGTCGCCCGGGCGCGGGGTTACACTCCCGATGCCGTTGTCTGCGCTTCGGATGTACCGGCCGGACGACCCTATCCCTGGATGTGTTATTTGAATGCCATTCAATTGCAGGTGTATCCACTGGAAGCGGTTGTCAAAATCGGCGATACCATTAGCGACATCGAAGCCGGGCTCAATGCGGGCATGTGGACCATTGGCCTGACCCAATCCGGCAATGAACTGGGCCTTTCCGAGCAAGAGGCATCTCGACTTACGGCACAAGAAATGAAGGCCAAACTAGATCCCATTGCGGTTCGCTACCAGGATGCCGGGGCTCATTATGTGGCTGCAGGGATCTGGGAAGTGCTGCCGTTAATCGAAAATATCAATGCGCGCCTGGCCCGCGGCGAAAAACCATAGGAGTGATTTCAATCTGCCTCGGGTGGATAAAAGTGACTGAAGTTAAGGAATCCGGTCATTTTATATTGTTTACCGCAAAGACGCAGAGGGCGCCGAGAGAAAATTTATATATAAAAAACCTCTGCGGACTCTGCGTCTCTGCGGTGAGCTATTACTTTAGCCACTTCCCACTTTAGTTCACTTTAACACTTTTTGTCCTTGGACCTGACCTGAGGCATTGAAACCAATTCTAAACAAGGTAAAACGTTCATTATGACGAAGTATAATGCCCCCCAACAACCCGATGTCGATCTTTCCGAAGGAGACAGCAATCTCTCGCCCCAGCGCCGGCAATGGATCGAATCCGCCATTGATGACACCAGCCAACAGTGGCTGGAACGTGATTCCAGGGTTTTCCTGCACCAAAGTCTATCAACACCCTGTCTCAACGTGCTCAAAACCTGCCAGGGAAGCTTCATTGAAGATCTGGAGGATCGCCGCTATTTTGATTTTCACGGCAACAGCGCTCACCAGGTGGGATTCGCCCACCCGCGGGTGATTGCGGCCATTAAGGACCAGCTGGACGCGCTGGCATTCTGCACCCGCCGCTATACCAATGTGCCGGCCATTGAACTCGCCGAAAAGTTGGTTGCCATCGCGCCTCAGCCGCTGGGCAAGGTTCTTTTTGCTCCAGGCGGCACCACGGCCGTGGGCATGGCCATGAAACTGGCACGCGCCGCCACCGGTCGCTTCAAAACCATTTCGATGTGGGATGACTTCCACGGGG
>JASFIX010000414.1:0-4607 GCA_050122435.1 Desulfobacterales bacterium | reverse complement strand
GGCCCTGGCCGGATCGATTGTGAACAATGGCATCGTCATGATCGATAAGATCGAGGAAAACCGGCGCGAGGGGCAGACACCCTATGATGCGGTGATCAATTCGGCCGTCAGCCGATTCAGACCGATCTTGCTTTCGGTATCAACCACCATGCTGGGATTCTCGCCGCTGATCATCAACCGGGATCCGCTGTTTTACGGCATGGCATGCATTATGTTTTTCGGCCTGGGCATCGGCAGTATGTTTACGCTCAACTATGTTCCGGCACTCTACAGCATCTTTTTCCGGGTAAAACCCCCTGCGGATAATACACCCCGCTGACACCAAAAAGGCTCTGAGACAGCGATACTTCTGCGGATTGCTTTAAAAATCAAACAATAGGGATTCAGGAAAAGTGCGCGCCCAGCAGTTTGGTTTTCGCCTGATTGAGTAATGGCTCAAATTTGATCCGTATCTCCCCGGCTTTCTTCTGCCAGGCTTTGTCGGCTTCCAGGTTGGGTACGACCGCCGAGCCGGAAATAAAATGCGCTTTAGCAAGCTCATCCAGTAAAATTTTAGATTGCTCCTGAGCTGCTGCATCAATTACTTCATCAAATTCATGCAAAACCGACGTGACCCTCTCAATATCGGCAACCTTTAACTGAACCAGCAGTTCCAACCATGCGTGATTATCCGCTCCAAGTTCGATCTTGCCGCATATTTCTTTAATCAGGGGTGCATTTTCTGACAGATCATAGTCTTTTTGCAATTTTTGGTATTCGGCTTTCAAATTGTCAACCCTCAGGACCTGATCTTTAAATTTCTGCAACATACCGCGAATCCGGCTCTCAATTTCCTGATTTTTCTGCGTCTGTCTTTCTTCGGAGCTGAGGCTCAGATTCTTGGTCTTTTCCATGACCAGGTCTAATGTGCTTTTAATTTCTCCCATATAAAATCCCTCGTACTAATCTGGTTGAAGTAGCCGATCCAGGATAAAACCATGGAAGCTGTCTCCGCTGGTGGCGATAAAGACCCAGCCTAAATGCGTCAGGCACATCGTACAAAAACTCACCCGCCAGGCATAACCGCTAAACCAGGTAAATTCCGTTGACGGCGGCCCTGCGTAGCCGCACCCCTGGGCATATTTAAAGCAGCCGATTTCAAAAACGATTCCATGGGGATTGGCGAAGGTGTGATGATGCGCGCCCTGGACGGAAATGCGCTCCGCCGGCCGGGTAATGGCCTGGTGGCATTGGCGGCAGAGGATGTATTCCTCTTCTTCGGGAGATGGTTCCTCGGCTTCCTCCTCGATCAGCTCCGGTGCATCCTCGCCGCTTTTTTTTCCGGGCTGCTCGCGAAATAAAGGCATATAAACGATCTCTGCCGTTTGCATTTCTCCCGTTCCCAATTCTGGATATACCAATTTTTATTTAAAACCCACATGACCGACAACCCTAAACAATTTTAATCTAAGTTGAGCGATCGTCAAGGTTGTCCGCAGGATTATCTAAATAATATGCATTCTTTTATAGTAAACTACCCTTTATGTTATTTAAAAAGCGATTTTTTGAGCACCGCTTTATCGTACGCGCCGATGATGTCCCGCCGACTAATCACGCCCTCCAGCTTGTTCGGCGCTTGCGCAGAAACAACAGGCAAAACCGCAAAGTCTTTGGCACTGATCTTTTCCAGCGCCGTCCACAGATTGTCTTCCATGGAAATCGTCACCAGATCGGTGGTGGCCAGATCCCTGGCGACCACCAGGCCTTTGAGATGCTCGTCAAAAATAGCCTCGCTATAGTCATTAAAGGACAGGATGCCGATCAGTTCATTTTGAGGATTGAGAACCGGGAAGCTGTTAAATTTGCTTTTGGATATCTGATCGGCAATTTGCTCCAGCGGTAATGCTTCAGGAATGGTTTCCACATTTGGATTCATCACGTCTTTGACAAACATGGATTTTAAAACGTTGACTTCTTTACCTTCTTTGATGTCTACGCCGCGCCGGGCCAATTTCAGCGTATAAATTGAATCCCTCAAAAATTGCCCGCTGGCGATTGTCGCGATAATGCAGGCGAGCATCAGTGGAAGAATGATTTTATAATTGCCGGTCATCTCGAAGAGAATTAAAATGGCCGCCAGCGGGCCGTGGGTGGTGGCACTGACTACTGCGCCCATGCCGACGATGCTATAAGCCGCGGGGGATGCGGTGATGTTGGGGAAAAGTTGATGAACCACAAATCCGAAGAACCCCCCGGCCATGGCGCCCAGGAAAAGTGACGGGGCAAAAATTCCACCGGAGCCACCCGAACCGATGGTGATGGATGTGGCCAGAATTTTGACCAGCACCAGAACCAGCAAAAGCCACCAGGCCATTTTCTGCATCAAGGCCATGTCAATGGCCCCGTATCCGACACCCAGAATCTGCGGAAAAACCAGGGAGGCAGCACCCAGAATCAAGCCGCCGATGATTCCTTTAAGATATTCAGGAAATTGAATCCCATCAAATAAATCCTCGATACGATACAGCGTTTTGGTAAAGGTCACTCCCACAGCCGCACAAAAAATTCCGAGGACCAGATACATGGGCAGTTCCCAGGCGCTGACCAGTTCGTAAGCCGGTACGATAAATGCCGGGATATCACCCAGAAACGCACGTGAAATGGCGGTGGCAACCACCGAGCTGATCACAATCGGGCTGAATGTCGCCAGACCGAAATCACCGAGAATCACTTCCAGCGCAAACATGGAACCGGCGATGGGGGCATTAAAGGTGGCCGCAATGCCCGCGGCAGCACCACAGCCGACCAGTGTGCGCATTCGGTCGGGGGAGACTTTCATAAATTGGCCCAATACCGAGCCGATGGCCGAGCCAATCTGGACGATCGGGCCCTCCCGCCCGACTGAACCGCCGGTGCTGATACTGATAGCAGAAGCCAGCGATTTAACCACGACAACCCGCTTTCTGATTACACCGCCTTTTAGCGCAACCGATTCCATTACTTCCGGTACGCCATGCCCTTTGGCTTCTCTGGCAAAAAAATAAACCAGCGGTCCGACAATCAGGCCCCCGATTGCTGGAACCGCCACGCGATAATACCATGGCAGATTGACCACCAGCTCCAGCAAATCGTTTTTACCTCCGTAAGCCAGCGTCTGAAAGAAGTTGATCAGATGCCGGAAACCAACTGCACCAAAACCGGCGGCCACACCTACAACGACTGCCAGTATCACCATGATCGTGTGTTCATTGATTTGAATCTGTTTTAAATTTAAAAATTTTTCAAAAAACTGGGTTTTCGTTGACTGAGTTTCCAATTTAAATTCCTGTAAATTTTGAGAAAACGTTTGCTCAAAGATAAGTTTGAACTCTTAGTGCCTGAAAATATTTATGATTTTTATATATGTGGCTAGACGCGAGTGTCAAGGAATAATTCGTTGGGCATCGATCTACTCCAATTAATTTATACTATTTTATTAATTCACTTTTGGGATTGACTCCACACTCAAAATCCGATAAACAGTATTTTTTTAATCAATGCGATGACTTGACATCAAAGAAAAAATACATATATTCCCTGCGAAAAGAGGGACATAACGAGTTAACTACCTGGTATATATTTTATATCAGTTTCAGGAGGATAAAGATGCCGTTTTACGAATTCCAATGCCCGGAAGGCACAATAACCGAACGCTTGGTCCCGATGGGTACCGCGCATATCAAATGCCCCAAATGTAACCGGCGGGCCAAAAAGATTATGTCGGCCTGCTCTTTTAAACTGGTGGGGGGTGGATGGTATGCCGATGGATATTCTTCAGCGAAAACAGGCTCCAAAAATACGTCTACCAAAAGTGCTAAAAAGGAAACCAAGACCAAAAAAGCGTGATCCACAGCTCGTTTGATGCTGGTACAGATCCAGCATTAAAAATGCGTCAACCAACAACTTATGTGAAAGCTGCCGCACAAAGGTTCGCTTTTAAAAAAATTCCTGCACCCCCCCTGTGGTCAAGCTACAGCGGGGTTTTTTATTTGCTGCATACCAATTCAATTCGGATCTTTTATCAGCTACCATCTCCATCTAAACCGGCAAAACTTTTTCCTTCTATCTCATTACCGTTCGCCTGGCTCCCGGGTGAGCTGATCGCAATGCAAGAGGTTAATTGTGGAATCAAAATGTGAATATTCCAGCATGCAAATCCCCGCTGATCCGAAATATGCAGCCGCAGCGGCTGCCTATGTATGCGAAATTGCCCGTACGATCGGGATGCAAGAACAGGACTTGGAATCTCTTGAAAAGGGCATGATCAAAGGCATCAACGCCTTAATCGAATATTCCTTCGAAGCCGGTGAAAATGGTATCCTGGAGGTAATCTGCGAACGAATCCCTGAGGGTTTTAAGGTGAGCCTGCGGGATAAAGGGCTGCCCTTTTCGACTATAGCGGCAGAATTATCAATCACTGATGAACATGTTGAGGATATCCCCGGAATGGCAGAACCGATTTCCCACCTTAAGAAATACCTCGATGAAATTCGACTTCTCAACCTGGGTCCGGACGGCAAAGAACTGGTTTTAATAAAGCACCTCAAAAATAAAAGTATCACTGACTATTACGCCGCCTGCGATCTGGA
>JASFIX010000413.1:0-4619 GCA_050122435.1 Desulfobacterales bacterium | reverse complement strand
TCGCAGAGGAAATTAAGGATCAATCAGATTCTTGCATGCTGCTGAGCAAACAGATTGTTCAGATGGCGGAAGACTTTGACTTGGATGGTATTCAAAAATTAGCGGATGCATTAGATGCAAGCTAATTTTCCAGATTGTTGGATTGCGTAGCGCAATGTGAAAAATCCCTGAATGATAGGTTTCGGCTATGCTCACAAAATCTGTGAAACCCGAAAATTTTTTGGACTCGATTATAAAATTTTAAGTTTGTAGAATTGAATATGTGCGTAAAAAATCTAAAAACTTTTTGCTTAAAAACAAGAAAGCTAAGTTCAGATTTCGAATTGACGGTCTATTTCATATAAGCTATAGTTTTGACAGACGATCGTCTTGAAACAAATCGATTTGCGGGAGAATTTTTTGACAAAAAAAGAACTTGAAAAAAAGCTTGCAGCTCATCGTGACGAACTGCAAAAAATGGGGGTGGTTTCACTCGCCGTTTTTGGCTCTGTCGCCAGAGATGAGTCTACACCACAAAGCGATATCGACCTGTTGATCGAATTTGATCGCGATGTCGGCCTGTTTCATTTATTTGAAATCCAGCACCGGCTCGAGGAAATTATCGGTGTCCAAAAAGTCGATTTAATTCAAAAGGGCGCCATACACCCAGCATTGCGAGAACATATTTTATCAGAGGCGGTCAATGTCGCGTAGATTATGGAAGCATCGCATTACGGATATAGTCGAATCCATCAAAAAGATTCAAAACTATGTTGATGATATGGAATTCGATGATTTCCAGAAGGATGAGAAAACAATCGATGCAGTTATTCGCAACTTGATTGTCATTGGTAAAGCACCCCGTCAGGTTCCTGATGACATCTGTGCCAAATATCCGAATATTCCCTGGTAAGTATATGTTTAACGGATGATTTTTTTGAGCTTCAAGGGTCTGATATGGCAACCGGTGCCAATGATATCATGGAGGCCCTTATCAGCCAGATTACAAAGTTTTTAAAGGCATCTAAACCTGAAGACGATTTGACGCTTGTTGATTTAAAGCCACTCTAACCCGTTCTCTATGACTTTCCAACGTCGTCGTCCTATCACAGCAGTCCCTTATTTTTAAGTGCATGAATTGCCAGAAAGGTATTCCACTCGGGCTCAGCATGGCTCCAGGTGCCGTCGCTATTTTGATTTTCAAATAACTGAAAAGCGATCTTATTTAAAATCCAAGTCAGGGCAATATCTATCTGTTCAGTGGAAGATCGCATGGTTAGATGAAGCCCGAACAGACGATGAATGGTTTCGACCGTGGCGTTACGCCATGATCCATCAGGCAATTGATCTGCCAAAAGTGCAACTACGGTCTCCTTAAAGTCAATTTTCCACTGAGGCGCCCCGGCCTCTCCAAGCCACTTTTGTCGGGCATAAAGACCCACAGGTGTTTTGCTAAACCGGAATACTTGGTAAGGATCGTAGCGTAGTTTCATAAAAGCAACTATCCTTCTGATTGGTGCGCATTCAAGATAAATTTAACTATGGATTACACAACGAATGAATAAATTCAATGAAAATGAGTTGTCTTAATATGCCTTTCATGAAATACAGTCTTATAACGAATCTAATTCACTGTTCCTCATGGTGTTACCATTTAAAAGTCCTTTCTGTATCTATAATGGCGGCAGTTAACCATATGCATACGATACCAAAGGACACAGGTCAGGACAGGGGTTTAGATAGGCTTTACTTTTGCAATTATTGGCGGTGGATTGGCGGGAACCACTGTGCTTCAACTGTTTTTACGGGAATAACGGTATCCGGGAACACGCCATCGTTGTTAAAATTCTATAGGTTAAGGGGCAAATAAGCGCGTTACCGGTTCACCACTGAGGCTCTGCACATTGGTTGAGCCAACGAATTCTTCTCATTAGGAGCTCTGGTATGGCAAAAGAAAACTTGCTAATGGTTAATATCTCGGGACCTGATCGCCCCGGCATTATTGCGGCGTTTACAAAGGTTTTACAGTATCACAACATTGAAGCAGTCGATATTCAACAAGCTTCAATGCAAAAAACCATCGGATTGCACCTACTGTTGAAATTTGAAGACGCCGGTCAACCCAAAGACAGCGCAATCAAGGACCTTCTTTTAGAAGGCAGTCAGCTCAATCTCTCTGTTAACTTCCAACTGCTTTCGCCGGATCAAATTCAAGCAATAGATATTCGCAAGCGGCTGGTTCTCACCTGCTTCGGCGATATAAATGCCATCGCTGGACTCTCGGAAGTTCTGGCAGCGGAAAATGCGAATATCGAGATGGTATCCAGCGAAACGCATCACGGCGCCCGCTCTTTTGAAATGATCGTAGACATCAGCGGCGTCGAAAGTGTGGATCGTCTGAAAAGCCGCACGATGGAAAAAAGCCGCGAGTTGAATGTTGACCTGGCAGTTCAAAATATTGTCGCACACCGCAAAAACAAGCGTATGATATGCTTTGATATGGACAGTACGCTGGTGGAAATGGAGGGCATTGATGAAATGGCTCGCAAAGCGGGCGTCCATAGGGAAGTTTCCAGAATCACAGATAAGGCCATGCGCGGCGACTTTGATTTTGAAGAATCCCTTAAACAACGGGTGGCCATGCTCAGGGGGTTGTCGCTGGATGAAGTGATGGAGATTAGAAATCAAATGACACTTTCCCAGGGAGCGGAGGAGCTTTTAACTACCCTCAAATGGCTGGGCTTCAATCTGGGTATCGTTTCCGGAGGTTTCGATATTTTTGCCGATTGGCTAAAAGAGAAGTTCAAACTGAATTTTGCTTTTGCCAATCGCCTGGAGGTCAAAAACGGCACCCTTACCGGAAAGGTTCAGGGGGATATTGTCAGCGCCGCTCAAAAAGCACGCTTCCTTAACCAGGTCGCCTGTGATCATGGCATTCCACTGGACCAGGTCGTGGCCATCGGCGACGGTGCCAATGATGCTTTAATGTTGTCCCAGGCAGGTTTGGCAATTGCCTACAATGCAAAAAAGGCATTAGATCGAATTGCCAACGTAGCCCTGTCCCATGCGCGGTTCAACCACGTCTTTCACCTGCTGGGCATTACCGAAGATGACATCGAAGAAGCAATATCCTGCAAGGCGGTATAATTGTCTTATGCCCCAGCTGCGTAAAATCGATCAAAAAAATAACGTCTATCTGCAATGATGAGCCTCACAGAAAATAGGCGCAGATTCAATCAAACCGAGCATTTCAGGATTCAAAATTTTGTCTGAGCCAACCATCTTCAGGATTGGAATTTGGTAGCTATCCTTTATGGATGATGTTTACATACCTCCGACAGCCGGAGCCAACCCGACCTGATCCCCATCGGATAGAACCGTGTCTAATGCAACTGTTCGGCTATTTACAAAGGCGATCTTCACCTGTTCGGGATCAATCCCCGCGCGTTTAGCCAGATCCTGAACGGTTTGACCGTCAGTCAAATCATATGGGGTACTGTCTTTATAATCGCATGAATCTTCATCGACCAGGTTTGCAAAGCATTTTAGATTAACTTTCATAATTACCTCCCATTTTGCTCTGTATTTTAGTTTCAGGATACTGAGAACCATAATCACGTTTTCATTTTATGCAATAGATAGTTCCAAAGGCGGAATAAGGGGTAAACCTGTCTTTCGATATACCCGGCAGCGTTTTTGAACCTTTAGGCTTGTGCGGGGTGTCGACCGGACTTATGTTCTAATACCTATCGTTTCCAATACGATTTCCCCAAATTCGTATTGCTGCGATTCAATTAATTGATGACGAAACGTAAACCAACAGGTTGACGATGACGAATGCCATGCGCACCAAAACACGCGGAGCACTTTATGGTTTGTGCATCGGCGATGCACTGGCGATGCCGGTTCACTGGTATTATAACCGCCAGGCATTGATGCAGGATTACGGCCGGGTGACGGACTATTTGGCGCCGCACAACCCGCATCCGGACAGCATTCTGTGGCGCTCCGGCTACAAAGCGCCAAACGCAAAAGGCGAAATTCTGCACGATCAAGTCCTCTACTGGGGACAAAAAAATATTCATTACCACCAGTTTCTCAAAGCAGGTGAAAACACCTTAAATGTCAAAATTTGCCGGCTGCTCATTGACTCGATCAACCAAAATGGCACTTACAATGCTGATGATTATCTGAGAAGATACATCACCTTCATGACGACACCGGCCAACCATCAGGATACTTACATCGAGGAGTGCCATCGCAATTTCTTCGCAAATTATGCCAAGGGCCTGCCGCCACACAGATGCGGTGCCGAAGAAAAGCATATCGGCGGTCTCGTCGGAATTGTTCCCATCGTTGTATTTTATTTCAACCGGCCCCGCCAAGCCCGCGAGGCCGCCTTGGCCCATCTGGCGTTGACCCACCCCGGTTTCAAAATGAAAACTGCCGGATCATTGTTGATCGATATTTTGCTGAAGGTGCTCAACGGCGCCCGGTTGAAAGAGGCCATCGTCGAGGAAATTGAAAAACAGCAAAATCCCTTGCTTGGACATCCGTTTATCAAATGGCTGGATGATCCTGACGACTGGGTGGTGGGTCCGCGCTTCAGCACGGCCTGTTATGTCGAGGACTCAATACCG
>JASFIX010000412.1:0-4623 GCA_050122435.1 Desulfobacterales bacterium | reverse complement strand
AAAATTTTTTGTTTTTTGAGACAGATATAACGATTTTCAATTCCATTATAGATTGTGTTAACCTAATCCCGGAATATTTGTCGGGCGTTTATGTATCCGGTAACCTTGCAAGTCGATCTGACATCACTATTGAGGGGTTTTTATGGAATTCCAATTTTGTCCTTACTGTGGGAAGTCTTTAACAAAAACATCCATCGCTAACAAGAAGCGTCCGTTTTGCGATCATTGCCAATGGACCCATTATCGTAATCCCACAGTTGGTGTTGCGGTGATTCTGATGGATAAAAATGAGCTGCTGCTGGTCAAAAGGACCGGATCTTATGCCGACCATTGGTGTATCCCCTGCGGGCACGTTGAGTGGGATGAAGATATCCGTTCGGCGGCCGGTCGCGAGTTTAAGGAGGAAACCGGCCTGGACGTCGCCGTGGGCCCTGTTTTTGACGTGCATTCCAATTTCCATGATGTGGAAAAGCAAACCGTCGGGATATGGTTTTGGGGAACAAAAATCGGGGGTAAGCTGGAAGCCGGGTCCGATGCCAGCGAAGTTCGATTTTTACCAATAGATGATCTGCCGTCCCCATTCGCATTTCCTACCGACCGCTTGATCGTTGAAAAACTCAGACGCTGCCTGGCTGCCGATGATCTGCCGGGCTGGTTAAATTCCTGTCTGGCAAAGGAATAAATGATTCTTAAAATAATCACCTTAAAATCCAATCAGAAAGTACAATAAAGTAAATACACAAATAAATCACAGGATAATTATGTGCCCTCGACCTTTGATGTTTTCGTGGTTATCTTTATGCAAGATTGTCGGTCCAAGGGGGGAATATGGCGAAAAAGCAAAATGTGGATCAGAGTCAGTACGTTCGCAAAGAAACCTTATATATGGTGAGTCTCTTGGCCCTGGCGGTGGGATTTTTCGGCGGAGTCGTGTTTGCTGTTTTTAAATCTGATTCCAAAGCACCGGTCCCATCCGCTCCAGCGCAGATGGGCGCACCCGCGTCCGCACCTGGGAATTCTGATCGGATTGCGGCGCTCGAACGCCAGGCCCAGGCAGACCCGGAAAACGCGAAAGCCTGGACGGAGCTGGGAAATGCCTATTTTGATTCTAATCAGAATGAAGCATCCATCAACGCCTATCGAAAATCCTTGGAGCTCAACCCCAATAACGCCAATGTATGGACCGACATGGGAGTGATGTATCGGCGCAGCGGTAAGCCTGAAGAAGCCATTAAAGCATTTGATCAAGCGATTGCCGTGGACCCCAAACATGAAGTCTCACGTATGAATAAAGGAATTGTGCTGCTGCATGACCTCAATGATTTTAAAGGTGCTATTGAGGCCTGGGAAGGACTGCTCGAAATCAATCCGATTGCCATGGCGCCCAATGGCATCTCTATCGATCAGATGGTCACGAAACTAAAAAAGCAGCAGGCGGGGCAATCTTCTAAGCGCCATTAGCTTAAGGCGTGCTAGGTTGTCTTCCGGTTGGCGGCGAGTATCATTTTTGGTGGGTTTTAGCTCATAGCTCATAGCTCACAGACGATAGTCTGATGCGTTGATCCTTTTCTACTATCAGTTATGAGCTACCAGCGATGAGCTGCTTATAGATATTTTGTATCTCTTCTTTATCAAAATGATACAGCGTATTGCAGTAGTGGCAGCGCATCTCGAGTGGGAACGGGCCGTTATCGCGAATATCGTTCAGTTCATCTGTCGGCAGCATCTTCAGCACCCGTCGCAGCCGCTCGGGGCTGCAATGACACATGAACTCAATCCGCTGATTGGCCAGAAAGCGGGGGGTGTATTTTTTAAACACATCTTGAATCAAGTCTTCCGGTTCCCGCCCGTCGGCAAAAACTTCACCTAAAGACGGAAACTGAACCACCAGCTCCTCCAGTTCCGCGGCCAGAGCATCATCGGCTCCCGGCATGGCCTGCAAAAATAGCCCTCCGGCACCGGTAACTTCACCTTCCCTGTCATATTTGATGCTCAGATTGAATGCGGTCGGAATCTGCTCTGATTTCAAAAAATAATTGGCGAGGTCCTGGGCAATGTTGCCGTGTTCCAGGGCGATTTTACCGGTAAAAGGTTGTTTGGCGTCTTCGATCGTACGGATAACCGATAGAAAGCCGGCGCCAAAAAAAGGCGAGAGGTTAAAATCCTCCATGGGTTTGTCAATCGGAATCGGAACGTTTTTCAGAAACCCGCGCACCTCACCGAAAGCATTGGTCTCTACGGTAAGCCCCTTGATGGGCCCGGTGCATTCGATTTTTATACTGATGGCATCGGTTCCTTTTAAATTGGCCGACATCAGGCCGGCGCCAAGATAGGCGCGGCCCAGCACCAGCGTTTCTAGTATTCCCAGCGCGTGGTTGGCCCGCATTTCATTGACCATGTGGGTGCCGTGCAAAATTGCACCCCGCACATCACCGTCGGCCAGCAAAAATTTATAGATGCGGTCCTTGGCGCTGGCCAACAGCCGCTCTTTAAGCGATTCGCCTGCTAATGCCGCTTTAATCATAAAACTCCTTTTCTATTTTTTATCAACCAGCAACTCGGCAATATGTTTCACTTCAATTCGGCCCCCCCTTTTATCAATGCCGCCCCTGAGTTGCAGGACACAACCCGGGCAATCGGTGACCAACACCTCGGCACCCGACTGTTCGACATTATCCAGTTTTTTTCTCAGTATCTCCGACGAGATTTCCGGAAAATCCACGGAGTATGATCCGCCGAAGCCGCAACATACATCCTCGTCTTTGGATTCGACGTACCGGTGCCCGGCTGCTTCGATCAACGTTCGGGGCTCCTCGGTCACATCCATTCCTCTGCAAAGGTGGCATGGTGAATGGTAGGCCACTTTTTTCGCTGGGGCGGTGGGTTGTTTGGTTTCGATCTTGAGAACATTGACAACAAATGAACTGAAATCGATGATTTTTTCGGTAAACGGCTTAAGATTCGTTCTTTCCGTACCACCATGGAGTATCTTGGGATAATTGTGCTTGAGATGGGAAGCACAGGAAGCACACTGGGTAAGAATATAATCGTATCGGTCCGAGGACAGCGCTTTAATGTTTTGCATAGCCAGGTATTTAGCGGTCTCTTCCTCTGCGGCCATCATTGCCGGCAGACCGCAGCAGCTTTGGTCTGTTGGGAATTCCAGTTGCACATTATAGTCTTTAAGCAGTTCGACGAGGGCCTTTGCCTGCTGCGGGTAGATGAAGTCGATAGCGCAGCCGGCAAACAATGCAACCGTGTACTCCGGATTGGGTACTTTTCGATACAGCTGCGGCCATCGATCTCTGAACGGGGTTCTGGCAATGACCGGAAGACTGCGAAACCCGTGTTGCTTTTCGAAAAAATACGGCAGATGTCGTATTATCGTTGATTTTCCCGCTAACGGCTTTTGCGCGAGATAAGCTTGTCTGAGCAGAAAGTGGAACAGTTTCCGATTTTTCATGACCTTTGAAAGGAGGAGGTTTTTCACCGGCTTTTTCCCGTCTTCATCGAGCACCGCCTGGTAGGTTTTTTTTATGAGATGCGGCAGATCGATCCCCACCGGGCACACTTCTTTGCAGGCCTGGCAGTTGATACAGTTCCGGACAATGGCTCGGTCACTCTCCTTTCCATGGTAGAATAGCGTCAGAATCAGACCGATGGCGCCGATGTAGACATGCCCGTATTTATGTCCGCCGACCTTGCTGTAAACCGGGCAGACATTGGCACACGCACCGCAGCGGATACAACGAAGCGCCTCTGAGAATACTGGATCTTTGGCCAGCGCAAGGCGGCCGTTATCAAGAAAAATAATATGCATCTCTTTTTCACCGGTAGGAGAGGCATCGCACGCATTGGTGCCCTTGATCCATGTCACATAGGAAGTCAGCGCCTGGCCGGTGGCATTTCTGGGGAGAACCTTGAGGATTCGCAATACGGATTTTAAATCCGGAACCAACTTGTCGAATCCCACCAGCGCCACATGAACCCTGGGAAGGGTCGTTACCAGGCGCATATTGCCCTCATTGGTCACCAAGCCGAGGGTGCCGGATTCTGCGATGGCAAAATTGGCACCACTAATCCCCATATCCGCTTCCAAAAACGCATGCCTAAGTGCCTTTCGGGCCACCTTAACCAATTTGTCTATATTCTCAGGATCTAATTTTTCATTCGTCACCTGTTCAAACAATTCCCCGACCTGGTAGCGGGAGAGGTGAATCGCCGGCATAACCATATGAGACGGGCCTTCGCGCCGAAGCTGAATAATCCACTCTCCCAGGTCCGTTTCCGTGACCTTGAATCCTTTCTCTTCCAGGTGATCATTGAGAAAGGTTTCCTCTGCGGTCATGGATTTGGATTTTACAATGCGTTTAACCCGGCTTTCTTTGGCAATCCGTTCAATGAGCTCATTGGCCTGCCTTCCATCTTTGGCGGTGTGCACCTTTGCGCCTGCTGCTTCTGCATGCTTTTTGAACTCTTCAAATAGCCGGGTGAGGTGAGGCAGGGCTTCGTCTTTGGCTGTTGCGATGCTGTCTCTGATACCCTTGAAATCAATATTTTCGTACACAATCGGTCTGTTTTCCCGGTATGCGGTATTGAAGTTGTCCAGCGCATTGCGGAGAA
>JASFIX010000411.1:0-4623 GCA_050122435.1 Desulfobacterales bacterium | reverse complement strand
CTTCTCGCTTTTCAGTACACTTGAGAGCATAGCAACTCCCTGTTCAGTGAAAACAAAGGGCAGATATTTTGAATGTTGTCCTCTTTTTAAGGTCACATTTTGTGACCTTAAAGATTGGTATTCTTTTTTTGAAAGCTCAAACATAAAATCATCCGGGAAACGATTGATATTGCGCTTTACTGCCTGCTTAAGAACCTTGGTTTCTACTCCATATAATTCCGCCAAATCCCTGTCCAACATGACTGCCATGCCTATAATGAGGTATATTTTTTTAGTGAGTCTTTCTATTGGTACAATATTCGTCATATCTTCTAATTTTCTTTCACTTGAGGTCACAAATTGTGACCTCAAGTTTGCAGATCGATAGACATGGCGGCAGCCGATTTGACAATCCAGGTGGTAAGCACATCGTTCTGAATTGAGCTTATATTCGGCCTTTGCGTTTGAGTTCCTTTAAGACGTCTTCGAATGAAAACAGAGGCTCCTTTGCCCGTTCTTCAATAGCTGCCCGGACTTCGGCGTCCTCTGCCAGCAACAGCTTAACCGCATGATTCACAATTTCAGAAATCGAGCTGCAAGTTTCAGCCGCCTTCATTCGCAGTGCCCGATGGAGCTCCGCATCCATATATATGGTTGCTCGTTTTGTTTCTGTTGGCATGGTTTTCTTCCTTGAACGGTTTCTTGTTATGACAATAGCACGTTAAGACGAAGACGCTTCGACTGGCTGCTTTTTTTGTTGGTTTCTGAACAACCACTTCTCAGGCTGGCTGATCATTTTTGAGAGCTGACCCATGATTTGATCGTAGGCTGCGTCCAGATCACTGCAGGCATCATCATCCAAATAATTGCATAGCCTGGCAAACTCGATCCAGACCTGGGTTTCACAGGCTTCACTCTCGGAATCGTTCAATTTGGCGATAAATGGGGTCTTAAAGCGCCTCTTACGCATGGCTTTGGTTATGTTCGAGCAAACGGAGCGAGAAGAGCGCCGGATTTGATCGGTCATGGAATATTTTTCTTCCGGCGGGAATTTTTTTGATAAAATAAAGATCTTCATTGCGGCATTCATGGCATTCTGAAAAACCCTTAAATCTTTATAGCTGTTTATTTTATCCGTCATTTTTAATCCTCCTTGTCCATCTATTCAGGGCATAATTTTTTTGGTGGGAGATCAGCCGCCTGCCAGTCAGGCGGCTGAATGGGGAAATAAAGCTTATTGGGATTTTTTAGACCGCTTTTTCCCGGTTTTGCCCACTACAATCAAAGCTGCGTTTTTTTCAAACGTTTTGCGGCCGATTCGGGGAACCTGCATCAAATCTTCCGGTTTTTGGAATGGCCCATTTTTTTCGCGATATGCGACGATGCCGGCTGCATGACTGGGGCCGATTCCCGTTAACTGGGTCAGTTCTTCAGCCGAAGCCCGGTTAATATCAATCTTGGCGACATCGCCGGCATAAGCGCCGGTCGCCACGATCAGGCTCATTAAAACAACAATCCCTACGAATACCATTTGTTTACGATTTTCCATTTCATTCTCCTTTCAGCTGAGGGTTTATGAATCATTCCCATGCCCTGCGACAGGGAATCTTTGAAAACGCAACAAGGTGTTTTTAAATAGTGTCAATAAAAACTTGCTTTTTATCCGATTAACTGTTATCTAAAATTTGCATCAAAACAGTTAAGAAACCTTTTTATCATTAATACCGACGGCGATTCTATTATGGCTTAGCGTTATGTTGTCGGTGGTGTAATGTCACCTTGTCTTTATAGTGGTATAAAACAGCAAATTGAAGTTGTCAACTAAAATTTGCCATAAAAGCAAAAAAAATTTGCAAAAAGATTTGTCCTGCTTTGAAACAACCGGGAGTGAAACATGACGGAAAAAGAAAAAACAAATAATAACAATAAGATGAAGCTTTCGCTGAGCGAAACAGAGGAAATCATCGGGAGACTGAAGGAAGTGCTGGACGTCAAATCCGACGGGCAACTGGCAAAATATTTAGGCATAACACGGCAAAATATCGGTGCGGCCAGGAAGCGTGACGATGTTCCTCCGGGATGGATTTATAAAGTGGCGGAGTTAAGCGGGTGCTCCATGGATTGGTTGCGATTTGGACACGGCCCCAAAGTGCGCGTGGAATATACCGCAGCGAGATCGAAACCACAGGATGAGCTATCCAGCCAGGCCTCACCCTACAAACTTCAGGTGAGCTGGCAGCCCAGACGGGCAGATGAATTGCAAAGCGATGAGGATGTTCCCGGATTTGGCGCCGCTGTTGAAATGTTAGCCAGGATATACAGTTCCGAAGATCAACTGATGATCAATACCATCAATGCCAATATTCGGGCGTTTTGCGAGGCAATTGATCGCAAACAACACGACCAGAGCACCACAAAAGAGCTCATAAATCTTAAAAAACGTCTGGCCACGATTGAAAAACAGCTGAAGCCGGACAAATCTGCTTGATAGCGGATTGTTGTTTTATTTGTTTTTAGGATGAGAATTCTTGATTTGCGAGTGATAAAATCCGGGTGAGGAATCGGGAATTCTCATAGCGCCAACGGTATTTTTGTAATAATTCTCGTCCTTGACTGCGCCGACAATCGCGTAGCCATAGCCTTTCAGTTTCATATCCAGCAAACATGCGGTCATTAATGCCGTTCCCGTCCCATTTTTACGATGTGCTTTTTCAACGCCAATGGGGCCGAAAAATCCCAGTGCGGTGGCATCGTAGCATGCAAATCCAATAATGCCTGCTTCTTTTACGGACACAAAACAGGTCGCCGGTTTATTGGAGAGGGCCACATCGGTTTCACTGGCCCAGCCGGTGCCAAACTGATCGGATACCCAGGAGATGATGTCGTGTTTCTCAGGCCCGATCGGTTTGCGCAGGGTAATTCCAAGCGCCAGCTGTTTTGCCAGAAACTGCCAGTCATCTTCAAGTTCATATAATTTTATCAACATATCCGCCATTTGTTATCCTTCCATATCAACCTGTCCATTTTGAAAATTTGAAATCCTTAATTTAGCGAAAAGAATCGGTGAGTTTCAGCTATAATTCTATATTTCAGAATTTTTGTCAAAATATAGCGAAACTTTTTGAAGGCTGAGGTGTTTAATCAAAGTAAAGTCGAGGCCCGCCATATGAAAAATTATCAAATAGAGATAAAAACGGAGGTTCTTGAAATGAGAAAAAAACTGATGACGGTATTAACCGGGTTGACACTGTGTCTGGCCTTTGCAGCAACTCCTAATCCGATTCTGGCAGAGGAGGGTGGCGCTGATATAAAGCCGGGAGTGTCTTTGCGGCAACGCGTTGACACCAATGGCGATGGCACCATGGATGCGGATGAAAGAGCGGCTTTCAGGGAACAGTATCTCAAACGTTTTGATCGCAATAATGATGGCAAACTTGATCGAAATGAAAGACGGCAAGCGCGTAGACGGTTTGATCGCGCCGAAGACCGTTGGGACCGCCGCGAAGACAAATACGATCGCCGTGAGGATCGCTGGGATCGCCGAGAAGACCGCTGGGATCGGCGCGAGGACGTGCGGGACCGCCGTGAAGATCGCCGCGACCGCTGGGAAAATGTGCGTGACCGCAGGGAAGATCGCTGGGACCGCCGCGAGGACAAATGGGATCGGCGTGAAGATAGACGTGACCGCCGGGAAGATATCCGTGACCGCAAAGATGATAAAAGAAAGGCCGATCGTCTCAGCAATTTAGAAGAGCGCCTGGCCAACACAGATGATCCAAGAGAAAAAGCACGCCTTGAAAGGCAGATCAGCCATTTGGAAAGGAATATTCGCAGGGATCGGGCCGAAGATCGCTGGGATCGCCGGGAAGACAAATTAGATCGTCGTGAAGACCGTTGGGATCATCGGGAAGACAGAAGGGATCGGCGCGAGGACTTTCGTGATCGCCGTGAAGATCGCCGGGATCGCTGGGAAGATGTGCGCGACCGCAGGGAAGATCGCTGGGACCGCCGTGAGGATAAATGGGATCGGCGGGAAAATAGACGGGATCGCAGAGAAGATGTCCGCGAGTTCAAAAGAGATCGGCGTCATCACAGAAGGCATGTATCCCGCAGTGATGGAAGGCCCCGGCGTCGCTAACAGCTTCCATCTTCGCTCTGTAGAGCTTCGACGGGACAAGATGCCGTGGCAGGCCCAGGCGTCGCTAAAAGCTTTGCCGTGGCAGGCTCGTCGTCGCAAAGCTCATCAGCCTTTCTTACTGGGAAAACGGCAGCCCGGATTTCGGGGCTGCCGTTTTTGTTTGTTTTCACTTGCCTGTTCTAATTTGTATTTGATCTTACAGGGTCAAAAAAAGGATACCAATATCCATTGACAAAGGGATATCTCAATTTTTAAAAGCTTCTCATAGTCCCAAAAATATCGGATCAATTTGCAATTTTGGCGAGAAAATATTTAAGATTACCAAAAGATATATGTAAAGATTTTCGATTGCCCCTTCATAGCCGGAATCGAACAATCGGCAGCTGAGGCGGCAACCACAAGATCTTGGGGGTGATTAGAATAAAAATATTTTGATACGATTGTAGATACTGTTACAGAGTCTTTTGTTTTGAAGATCGCCGGGGATGATGCAATCAACTATATTT
>JASFIX010000410.1:0-4640 GCA_050122435.1 Desulfobacterales bacterium | reverse complement strand
ACGGCAGAGGTTTCCCTTGATATGTTCCCTGATTTGATCTTCCGATGGCGAAGGATTTTTATTTAAAAGATCTTTGGCCATCAGGACCATTCCAGGCGTGCAATAACCGCATTGAATGGCAGCCGTGTCTAAGAATGCCTCCTGGATCGGGTCAAGGGTCCCATCCGCCTCAGCCACGCCTTCGATGGTCAGAATATCTGCACCATCAACAGCCAGGGCCAGCGTCAAGCAGCTCAGAATCGGCTCTCCATCAACGAGCACCGTACAGCCGCCGCACTGGCCGGTACCGCAGCCGTATTTGGTACCGGTCAGCTCCATCTCGTTTCTCAACAAATTCATCAGTAGTGTATTGGGCGCCACCAAAAATTCACAGGGCTCGCCATTGATTGTCAGCTGTATGCGCTGCTTTTGCATCATTTCTTTCCTCCAGCCCGCTCCCAGGCCATGTCGAAAGCATCTTTAAATATTACGGCTGCCACCTCTCGGCGATAGGTCTCGGTAGAGCGCACATCGCTGATCGGCCGAATTTCAGCAGAGACGCTTGCGGCAGCTTCATCCAGCAGGGCGGCATCCATTTGCTTGCCGCTTAATAATTCTTCAGCTGCCTTTACTCGCAGGGGCACCGGGGCAACAGCCCCCAGGGCAATCCGGCAAAAAACACACCGGTCGCCATCGCGCTGCAGCGCCACCGCGCAGCTCAATTTAGAAATATCGGCCGCCACGCGAGCGACCTTCAAAAAGGCGCTGCCTTGATGATCCGGACCCGGCGGAAGGTGGATTTCAGTCATGATCTCACCGGCAGCCATCGCCGTCTCGTAGGGGCCGGTGATAAAATCTCCGATGTCCAGGGTGCGGCTTCCCTCTCTGCTTGTCAGGGTAACACGCCCATCTAAAACCAGCAGCGGCGGTACCGAATCGGCAGCCGGAGATGCCGTGCAGAGGTTTCCGCCCAGGGTGCCCATATTCATGACCTGGACTTTACCGATTGAACGCAGGGCATCATGCAAAGCGGCATGTTGTGGGCGCTGTGGGTTCAGGGCGCAGGCCTGTTTTACGTCGCGCAGCCGGGCGCATGCGCCGATATTCATTCCGCTGTTGTCTTCATTGATATCGCTCAACCCCGAAATCTTCATCAAGGTGACCACATGTTGCGGAGCGATCTTTTCGTACTTGAGCTGGGGTACCACATCGGTGCCGCCGGCGATCACTTTGGCGGCATCACCGTAATCAGCCAGCAAATCAAACGCCTCTTTCAGGCTGACCGGCTGGTGGTAATCAAACTCCCGGGTTAGGATTTTGGTGTTTACCATGATCGTCTTCTTTAAGTTTGGATTTCTGTTTAAGGGCCTCCAGGACACGTTCGGGTGTTATCGGTGCGGTTTTAAAACGAATGCCCAACGCATTGTAAACCGCATTGGCCACTGCTCCCGCGGTGGCGTTGTTGGCGGCTTCACCGATTCCCTTGGCGCCGAAGGGACCTGAGGGCTCGAAGGTGTCGGCAAAAAAAGTTGAGATATCTTCGACCGGTGGCATATCTTGAGAGGTAAATACCTTGTAATCGGTCAAAAACCCACCGCAGGTCAATTCGCCGGTTTGCGGATCGTAATCGGTGTCTTCCAGCAAAGCCAGCGCGATTCCCCGGCAAAGCCCGCCTTCCAACTGGGCGGCGGCAAGATCGGGGTTGATCACCGTACCGGCATCGACAGCGGCAACTGCTCTGGTGGGCCGGATTCGGCCGGTCAGCGTATCAACTTCCACCTCAATAAAATTGGTGACGAAACAGGGCGGGCAGTTGACCTGGCGATGGCTGACCACGCCGATAATGGTGCCCCACCCTTTCAGCTGAGCCACCTTGGCCACTTCACCAATCGAAATGTTTTTGGCCAGCGTGCCGGGCAAATAAATAACGCCCTGACCGCTGCCCTCTTCGGGATAAATTCTCAGTGCCTCCGGATTCACATCGATTAAGCGAGCGGCAAATTCCAGCAACTTTTTTTTCGCTTTTTGGGCGGCTCTTTGCAGGCTGGCACCACCGCAGTATACGCCCCGGGTCGCATGCGTACACACATCGTAACCGGTCGAACGGGTGTCCGAAGGCGATATGCCGACCTTCTCCAGCGGTACACCCAGTTCTTCGGCAACGATTTTGGCACCGGCATCGAGGGTTCCACCGCCATGACACATCAATGCGGTTGAACAATCCACCGATCCGTCCTCGTTAATCTTGACCATGGCCGTTGAATAATCAATAACCTCTCCCGGGGTGGGAGCGCCGGTCCCGGATGTATGAAATCCTCTACCAACGCCGATACCGCGCCGGAATCTTCCGGTTTTAAATTCAGGCTGAATGCGCTCATCCCAGCGGATAATATCTTTACCCTTCACCAGCATTTCTTCCACGCCGCAGCTGCGAATGACCGAACGCACCGTTGGACCCTGTCCCCAAAACGTCTGCCCGAGCCCAACATAATTTTTCAAGCGTAAATCAATCGAATCGATTCCCAGTTCCTCGGCAATGATGTCCATCTGGGATTCAACCGCGAATGATACCTGCGGGTTCCCATAACCCTGCATGGCACAGGCGGGCGCCTTGTTGGTATAGACTGCAGTGCCTTTAAATCTCATATGCGGCATCCGGTAAAGCGAAACAAACCAACCGGCCATACATCCCAGGAGCGGATAGGCCTGTATGTTATGGCCCCCGATATCGACAACAGTTTCGAGCTCTCCTGCGGTAAGGGCTCCGTCACGCTTAACACCGTATTTCAGCCGGATGATTGTCGGGTATTTACAATGATCGTACATATCCTCTTCGCGGCTGAGCACGAGTTTGACCGGCTTCTGGGCCTTGAGGGCCAGCGCCACACAGATGGCGATGGGCGTGTTCATCTGGATGCTGGAGCCGAAGGCGCCCCCGATCGGAACCCGATGCACATTGACCTTGCTTAACGGGATGTTAAAAATGCGGCCCAGCAGCTGGCGGGTGTTGTGAATGGACTGCGCTGTGGGCCAGACGGTGATGCCGCCGTCCGCTTCGGGCCGGCAAACCACGGCCTTGGTCTCCATCTGAGCGTGGTAAACCCTTCCGGTCCGAAATTCGTTTTCCACCACCAGGTCGGCCTCGGCAAAGCCTTTAGCCACATCGCCTTCACTGACTTCCCGCTGACAGGCAATATTATTTTCAATGGGCAAAACCTTGTCCCCGAGCATAATTTCATCGTAAACTTTTGGGGCTTCCAGGGTCATGGAATCATAAGGATCAAATACAGCGGGCAGCGGTTCATATTCAACGCGGATATTTCTTACGGCCTTTTCTGCCAGCGCCTCGGTCTTGGCGGCAACCGCTACCAGGCCCTCGCCGACATGACGGGCCTTATCGGGCAACACGGTGCGGTCCCGATAGGTTTTTTCCGGTATACTGACCTGGCGTTCATTGTATTTTACCCGTGGAATTTCTTCGTAGGTGAGGCAAATTGCCCCCAGTTTTTCAGCTTCGCTGGTGTCGATTGAAACGATTTTGGCGTGGGGATATGGGCTGCGCAGCACCCGGGCATATAGCATGTTGGGCAGCGATACGTCCGATGAATATACTTCTCTGCCGGTTACCCTGGCATATCCGTCTTTGCGCCGGGAGATTTTCCCGATTGACGCATATTTTTGATCTTCCATGATGCAGAATCCTCTCTCTTGTTGTGATTCTTAGGATTCAGGAATACGCTTACCAGACCGGAGGGGTCCAGGTGAACAGAACCCTGGCTGTTTTTTTGCCGGAGTTTGCCCAACCGTGAGCCTGATCGCCTTTAAAGTATAGAGTATCCCCCTCTTGAAGCATGATGTGATCGGTGCCGATCCAAAAGTCAATTTCACCTTCCAAAACCAGGACAAACTCTTCACTACCCGGTGGATGAAACAGCTTGCCGATTTTATCGGATGTCCCTCCCGGTTCGATAACGGTTATGACCGGTTGCATTTTTTTTTGGAAAACGCCACGGGTCAAAAGCTGGCTGGTCACCTTGCCGTCCGGGTACTGAATGATTCGCCGTTCGGATTTGGGCAGATGCCAGTCCCATTGAAAGTCCTGACTATTTTCTGATAGCAGCTCAGATACCTGTGAATCGAGTGCACTGGCCAGACGGCCCAGCATGGAGATCGAGGGAACGTTTTTGCCCTTTTCAAGCTGAGAGATATAGGATTTCGAACAACCTGCTTTTTGGGCCAGCTGCTCCAAGGTATATTTCTTATTTTTTCGTAATTCCCTGATTTTTTCTTGAAGCGGTTTTTGCATGGAACAGGCTGCCTTCAAGTTTGATTTTGGATTTGTCAAACGGCGGGTAAACGATCGACTCAATTTTTGAGCGATTACAATCTAAAAAAAAGTTAACAAATAGTGAACATGTTCTGTATTAGTTAACTAAAAAAACTGAAATCAAATGTCAAGCAAAATCTGGCCGAGATTGAAATCCTTGCGCTGTTCGATTCGATTCGGATAAGAGATATACTTCTCGAAGAGGGTAAGTACCTGTTGACAATATTGCATACGGTTAATAATTAGAACCCATCTCAAAACTGTCTTTTGGCCCAATATCTTTGTTGGTGCCTCGCTTTAAATCCTCGACATACAACAGTATGCCTCCGGTTTA
>JASFIX010000409.1:0-4650 GCA_050122435.1 Desulfobacterales bacterium | reverse complement strand
AGGGCAAGGCGTCAGGCCGATCGGGAAAGCGCAGCATACAAGAGTATGTGAGCATTTACCGGAGGCCTGCAACGCAGCCATTGAGCCTTAGATGAGGTTTTGAAACCACTTCTATTCGTTTTTCAATCCTTTCGGACCAAATCGCAATCCGACTTTATAAAAAGGCCTCATATAGTCTTTTGGAAGCGGAGGTAACGGATTTGATTTGATAAGAGCCCTATAAGCGGATTCGTCTAAATACGCATTGCCGGACTTTTTGTCAAACCAGATATCTTCTATTTCACCGGTTCGCAGGACTTTTATGGCCAGCACCGCCTCCAGCTGGGTACTATCGCCACCAAGTTGCTGGGAAAAGGCCCAATTCTTTTGGATTTGGTATTGAATTTCAGCCTGATAAATTAAAATGGACTCCTGTATCCGAGCGCCGCCGGTGCCAGAACCGCCAGCCGGACCGACCACACCGGCACCCGCTTTGCCGGATGCACCTCCTCCCGCACCCGTTCGAGATTGTGATTCAGTTGCCGCGACCTTGCGTTTCAATTGCTCTATCGCACTGGTAACCGAATCGGTTTCGGTTTTCTCAACTCTCTTTTCTATACGGTCGAGCGCTGAATCGATCATTTTTGAGCGATCAAGCGTCTTTTTCTTCAAGGATTTCTTGGGTTTTATCTTTTTGGGCGCCAGCGACACGGCCTTGGGGGGTTTTTGAACTTTGGGAACCGGTTTCGGTTCCGGAACCTTAACCACTGGTTTTTGCGGAGGCTTCTTTTCAACCGGTTTCGGTTTCACAACCGAAGCGGCCGGTCCAGCGGAATCGGGTCCACCCGAAGGCAGAGATACAAGGCTGACATTTACCACACCGGAACCAAGCCGCGGTTTTGAACCGAACTGCGGCATAAATACCAATGCGCCGATAATGATCAAATGAAAAAGAAACGAGACGCCAAACGGAAGAACCATCGATGGGGATTCCCGACCCATTCCACGGTATCGTTTGGCATAAGCATGTTTGGTATCCTTCATTATTTTTTAGATTTTGCCTTCTGGCTTTCTTTTTCAAAAAGGCTAGGCTCGGTGACCATTCCCAATTTTTCCACACCGGCTCCTTTAGCTTCCGCCATGACCTGAACCACTGTTCCATAGGAGATGTCTTTATCGGCCTTTAAAAATACTTCCCGATCCGAGCGGCCTTCCAAAATTTTCTTTAGTTTTTCGCCAAGACCTTCGACGCTAACCTGAAAGTCGTTGATGAAGACTTGATTTTTGGTATCGATGGTGATGATCAGATGCTCTTTTTCAGATTCCAATGGCTCAGCAGTGGCTTCCGGCAGTGACACATCCACGCCTTGCATCATCATCGGTGCTGTTACCATAAAAATGATCAGAAGAACCAGCATTACATCAACAAATGGTGTAACGTTGATATCCGACATCAACTGGCTTCTATTTCCTCCGGATGTCATGATCTTCTCCTCTCAATTCGCAGAATATCACGCTCGATGATATTTAAAAAGTCTGCCGAGAAACTCTGAAGTTCTGATTCGACAACGCGGATTTTACTCATGAAAAAATTAAAGGCGATCACCGCCGGAATTGCCGCTGCCAGGCCGGCAGCAGTTGCCACCAGCGCCTCTGAGATACCCGGTGCGACAACTGCCAGATTGGCAGAGCCTTTCTGCCCGATGCCGACGAATGAATTCATAATACCCCAGACCGTACCAAACAGACCGATAAATGGCGCGGTATTACCGGTGGTCGCCAAAAAAGGCACCATCTGGGTCATGCGGGTCATCTCGGTTGCGATGGCTCGGCGCAGCGCCCGCTGGACGTTATCTGTACCGGTGAACCGGGTATCCATGGCCATGCTTTGGTTGCCGCCCGGTTTATTCACTGCAGCATTCGGCTCACTCGGCTGGGTGGCTGACTGGCTCGTCTTTTTTAGTTCTACATAACCAATTCTGAAAATGCGTGCCAGGGGGCTGCCGTGAAGCTGCTTTGCTTTGGCAAAAGCATTGGACAGATCCCGACTTTTCCAGAAAAAGTCGGTGAACTCAGCCGATTCTTTAAACGCTTTCCGGATATAGCGGTATTTTATCAGAATGATGGCCCATGACATAATTGAAAAAAACAGCAGCAACAGCATTACAAACTGGACCATGGGTCCGGCGTTACTGATCATATGAACGATATCAAGCTGCGCAATGCCCATAAAAAATCTCCAATTCAAAATTTCAGCTCAGATTAATGATAACAACAGCGTTCAACCAAAAGCGGATGGATTCGTTAAAAATACATGACATTATCCTGGCTAAACATATTAAAGTATAATGGAAATAATTAAAGTGTCAACAGGTTTGGTCAGGGATCAACAAGGCCAATTTTTGGTTGCGTTTAATGAAATCTCTCAATATGGTGTCAGTCACAAAGGTTCACCGTTCCAGGTTCTGGGTTCAAAGGTTCAGGGTTTACGGCTCCAGCGCTGCTCGAATCTTTTTACCAAACCCTTTTTTCTGCTTTTATACAACCTTTGAACGTTGAACCTTTGAACCCGATGATTGACTCCCAAAAGGATAAAAATTAGATGGCTGCACCACTAAAATACAATAGTTAAGGAGTGGTTATGAAACATATTGCCAA
Source organism: Desulfobacterales bacterium (assembly GCA_050122435.1). Taxonomy (GTDB): domain Bacteria; phylum Desulfobacterota; class Desulfobacteria; order Desulfobacterales; family JAHEIW01; genus JAHEIW01. Next base: position 2,013 of record JASFIX010000409.1, on the reverse strand, counting down.
TTTGCTCTTTGAAGCCAAAATGCTCAAAGAGATTCCACGCTCTGGATTTCATTTTCTGGGTGCAGGTAAAGAATCCATTGCGGAGCATATATTTAGTACCACATTTATTGCCTATATAATGACCCAGTTGGATCCTGAAATCGATGCCCTCAAATTGATCAGCATGTGCCTGGTGCACGATCTTGCGGAAGCTAGAACCGGGGATCTTAACACGGTCCATAAAACTTACGTCACGGCCGATGAGGCCAAAGCCCTTGAAGACACCACCCGATCTCTTCCGTTTGGCTCATCCATTACCGGCCTCATAAAAGAGTTCAATGAAAACAATTCCATTGAAGCGCAGCTGGCGCATGACGCCGACCAGCTTGCACTTATCCTGGAATTAAAATATCTTTCAGATATCGGGTATGCCCCCCCTGATACGTGGCTGCCGCATGTGTTAAAACGAGTACAAACAAAGACCGCAAGAAAAATCGCCCAAAGTATTATGGTAACCCACCGGGACGAATGGTGGCTCAACAAATATGTTGACAGCGATTAAAGAAATTATTAGAAAAATATCTTTTTTAGTCCATAATTTTTGTGTGTAAAAGTATACACTTATGTCTTTTAATGTATACATGGGAGGTAAACATGAGCTGGCTGATCCGCACCATTGGCTCATCTATCGGCAAAAAGCTACTGATGGCCATTACCGGGTTGAGCTTCATCGGCTTCCTGTCTGCCCACCTGGCCGGAAACCTCACACTCTACAAGGGTGGCACGGCATTCAACGCGTATGCTGAAAAGCTTCACTCGCTAGGTCCAATCCTGACGGTTTTCGAATTCGGCCTGCTGGCACTTGCCCTTATTCACGTGACCACCGGCATCATCCTTTTTGTGCAGAACTTAAAAGCAAGATCTGTGCCTTATGAAAACGACCAACGCGCCGGCGGACGCACCCTGAGCTCTGTAACGATGCCATATACCGGGATAATTATACTGGCATTTGTTATTTTCCACTTGATCAACTTCAGCTTTGTGGACAAGAGCCAACGGACGATTTTTGAAATTGTCTCCTCGGCTTTCGCCAATCCCGTCTATATGGTCCTGTATGTCTTTGCTATGATTGTCGTGGCATTGCATATCCGGCATGGGTTCTGGAGCGCCTTTCAAACCATTGGCGCCAACCACCCCAAGTATATGCCGCCGTTAATGGTCCTGAGTGTTATTGCCAGCTTGATTTTTGGTTTTGGATTCGGCCTGCTGCCCATCTATCTATGGGCTTCTGGTTAGAACGTTAACATCTGAACCGTTTATGGAAAGATTATTCACCACAAAGAGCACGAAGTTACACGAAGACTAATACCAAAACTTTATTGTTTTCTCTTCGTGGCCTTCGTGAACTTCGTGGTAAAAATTAAGAATTTATTGAAAGGAAGCACGATGCAGTTTGACGCTAAAATTCCTGCGGGGCCGCTGACCAATAAATGGGACCAGCACCGTTTTGAATTGAAACTGGTCAACCCGGCGAACAAACGAAAATTTGAAATCATTATGGTCGGTACCGGTCTGGCGGGCGCATCGGCTTCCGCCAGCCTGGCGGAGCTGGGATATCATGTCAAAACGTTTTGTATCCAGGATTCACCCCGGCGGGCCCATAGCATTGCCGCGCAGGGAGGGATCAATGCCGCTAAAAATTACACCAATGAAGGCGACAGCATCTGGCGTCTGTTCTACGATACGGTCAAAGGGGGTGATTTTCGGGCCCGCGAAGCCAATGTGTATCGCCTGGCCCAGATCAGCAATCTCATCATCGATCACTGTGTCGCCCAGGGCATTCCGTTTGCCAGGGATTATGGCGGTTTGCTGGCCAACCGCTCTTTTGGCGGCGCCCAAGTGGCCCGAACCTTTTATGCCCGCGGGCAGACCGGCCAGCAGTTGCTGCTGGGCGCATACAGCGCCTTAATGCGCCAGGTGGCTGCGGGCGGGGTCACGTTATTCCCCCGTCGGGAACTGTTGGATCTGGTACGG
>JASFIX010000408.1:0-4650 GCA_050122435.1 Desulfobacterales bacterium | reverse complement strand
GAAAGTGGTCCATAACCGTTTTGTTGTACATACTCGCTTCCTCCTTTAACTGGATATAACCATAATCCCTGGTTTATCACGCATCCTACTTTTAATCTTCATTCGTGCTGTATATAAGCTGTTGAATAATATAGGCCAGCGTAATGGAGTGTTGGAGGACTGTAGTATAGGATGTTTTTTCATCACTCCATCACTCCGATACTCCAGCACTCCATGGTTGCTCTAATCAAGTGCTGCGTTGTCTTAATTAAATTATCAAATACAAAATATGACTCAATTGATCTTTAATACTTTCGCGCCCCGAATTTTTCTTTCTTTAAGTTCGGCCAGAGCCCGATTGGCATCTTCAAGTGCAAATTCCTGTACCTCCGGCTTGATTTTAATTTCGGCGGCCAGTTGCAAGAATTCCCTGACATCGGTGCGGGCAACGTTGGCAACGCTTTTAATTTCCTTTTCCTGCCAGAGGTGCTGTGGATAATCCAGATTTAACAGGGTCTTTTTATCGCTTTCCTCCTTGCGAATTGCGTTAATGACCAGTCTGCCCCCCGGCTTTAAACATGCCAGCGCTTCTATGACCGGTTTCCAGGCCGGCGTGGTATCAATGATAGCATCGAGTTTTTCAGGAGGTTCGGCAGTGGTATCGCCGCTCCAGAAAGCACCCAGCTGACGCGCGAAATCCCTCTCTTTTTCACTTCTCGCAAAAACAAAAACATTTGTATGCGGGTATTTGTAACGAACCATTTTTAAAACCAGATGGGCGGATGCGCCGAATCCGGTTAACCCCAGGTTCTGACGATCTGCTACTCCGCTTAACCGCATCGACCGGTAACCAATGGCACCGGCGCACAAAAGGGGTGCTGCCTGCGAATCGCTGAAAACCTCGGAAATTTTATAGGCAAAATCCTCGGAAACGGTCGCATATTCGGCATAGCCGCCGTTGACATCCCTGCCGGTGGCCTTAAAGTGCTCGCATAAATTTTCAGCGCCACTGCTGCAAAAATGACATCGACCGCAGGCCGAATGTATCCAGGCAATACCGACCCGCTCCCCCCCGCTGAATTTTGTGACTGCCGCACCGGTTGCATGCACCCGGCCGATAATTTGATGGCCTAAAATTACCGGCAATCTCGGCGGCGGGGTGCGGCCTTCAATTTCATCCAGCTCGGTGTGACACACGCCGCAGGCAGATACCTTTACTAAAATCTCGTTGTCCCGCGGAACGGGATCCGGCATATCGACAAGTGTAAGGGGATTTTTATTGTCGGCAATTGCACCAAGCTGGCTTAAGATCATTGCTTTCATATTAAATCCAGGAAAACATAACAAAAAAATGGCAACTATTTTAAACCGTTGCCCATTTTTTTGATTTTGTTTAAGATTGATTTGGGTTGTATAATCTTTAGACAATTTCTGCAATACATAATCCAAGTAATGTGGTAAATTGTTTTTTAGTACATAACCCAATTATCATACGTGTCCTGATCGGATTTGGTCTTACTGAAAAACTGGAATGCCCCCGATGCCTAAACGCCGGAAAATAATTTTTTCACTCATTAGCCTTGCCGGAATTTTATTGTGTGTGTTGGTTATTCTGCTGGTTGTCACCCCCAGACTGGTTAATCTGGATACGGTTAAAAAAGAAATAAAAACTCGATTCGCTGCCAATATCGGCGGAGAAATTGAATACCGGCGTATTAATCTGGCCTTTTTCCCACGTCCGCATGTCGTCATATCCGCAGTCAATTTTACGGTGCCTGATCATATCAGCGGCACGGTAGATTCGTTTAAGATTTATCCGAAAATCCTGCCCCTTTTCACGGGTGTAATTCAAATTAGCGCCGTCCATTCGCGCAGTCCCGAAATTACGGTTAAATTACCGGCAACGCCTGAGGATAAACTCACTTCACCAACGCCTTTTTCATTTGAAACTTTGGGGGATCGGTTGAATGCGGCCATAAGCGCCATACCTGAATTGAAGATCCCCAGCATAGTCGTTCGCGTCAGTAACGGTCGTGTCGATTTCCTTAAAGGCCGGGAGCGCTTTCTGGGTCTCCACAACGTAAACAGCCGGGTCCATCACAAGGGAGACCTTATTGAATTTAACGTTAAATGCTATTCAAATTTGTGGGAAAGTATCAACATCAAAGGCCAATACGAGGCGCCCGGTTTTAAATTAAAAAGCCAGATCACCATAAAAAAGTTGCGGCCGCATGCAGTGGTCGACTATTTTTTCTCCCAGTCCGATCTAAAAATGACAAATGCCCGGGCTGATTTAACACTGAACCTGCAAACCGATGGCCCTAAATTTTTACAGGCCAGTGCAAGTGGCTCCATCCCGTATATGTATTGGCAACGGGGCAATAAAGATCTGAAATTTACCGACACCCGCTTCCAGTGCGAATTTCAACTCAAGGATCAGACCGTCAGCCTGTCAATAACTCAACTTGAATTGCAAGATCCCCGCTTGAGTCTGGCAGGCCGGTTGAATCTCAACACGGAACCGCCACGCATCCAATTTTCTGTTGAGGGCAAGCAGATCAATGTAGCCACATCCCAAAAAATCGCCACGGCATTCGCCGAAAATTCCAAAACGGTATCCGAGATCTTTGAAATACTGCGTGAGGGGGATATTCAGCAGATCAATGTCAGCGCCCAGGCATCGGATTGGGCTCAACTGGCTGACGAAAAAAATTATGTGATCCGGGGAAACCTGGTCGGTGGAAAAATTTCTATTCCAGAAGTCTCTCTTCATCTTGAGAATGTGCGGGGTGATGCAACGATTGAAAACGGGATTCTGAAAGGTGAAAATGCTGAAGCACAAATCGGAAACTCGTTTGGCAAACAGGGTAAGATCGCCATTTCCCTGACAGCGGACACGGCCCCGTTTCATATTGAAACACTCGTTCAGGCCGACTTATCGCAGCTTCCGCCCGTTCTGGCCAATCTTATTGAAGACGCTAAATTTAAAAAGGAGCTAAGGCTCATAAAAAAAATTGAGGGAACCGCGGTCGGCAAACTGATTATCGGAGAAGATAGCCGGGATATAAATGTCAGGGTAATGGCCTCTGACATCCGTTTAAACGCCGAATATCAAAGAATTCCCTATCCGGTTATAATCAATACCGGCAATCTGAATCTCGATGGTAACCGCATAACTTTGACAAATATCGATGCCAGTGTGGGCAAATCGAGTCTGATCCAGCTGTCATCCAGATTCGGCTGGGGAAAATCGCCATTGCTGGAACTGTCATCTAAGTCCGCAAAAGTCGATTTAGCCCAATTGCACGAATGGCTGATGCAATATAATGCAATTGAGAAAGACCTGAAAAGTGTTGAGGCGGTAAACGGCACGGTCATTTTACAAAACGCGAATTTGAGTGGACCGCTTTTCAAACCCGGCCAGTGGCGGCTGAAATCCAAAGGCGATATCCAAGATCTCTCACTGAACTCTCCGTTACTGCCCGGTGATTTAAATGTAACCCAAGGTCATTTTATATTTGAGGGCGACCAGCTTAGGGTATCTAACTGGAACGCCAATGTTGGCAAATCCTCATTGGCAGACCTGACCGCCAATCTTAAATGGGGGCAAACGGCGACTTTAATTGCAAAGACCGGAAAGACCGTGATATCGCTGGATGAAATTTATCCCTGGATGCAATCCCATAAGACCTTGAATCAACACGTTAAAAATATCCAGCCATTAAACGGAAGCCTAAATTTCCAAAGCCTGGCATTTGAGGGCCCGGTTACCGCTGAAACTGGCAGCAAAGTGAACATCAGCGGTACCATTGAAAAATGGCATATCCGTTCGCCGAAATTCCCGACCGACATAGAGTTAGCCGGCGGTGGTCTGTCTTGGCGCAACATGCGATTCGACCTGCAGGAAACCAACGCCAGATTTGGAATGTCAACGGTAAACCGGCTATCTTTGGGTAAACAGTGGGGCAAAATTTCTCTATTTGAATTCAATGCCGATTCCGCAGATATCCAGATTGCGGAACTCTATCCCTGGCTGGTATCCTTTGAGGCGTTGGATAAGATGTTTGAGGGCTTCAATGCCACCCAGGGCAATTTGGTACTCGGTGAATTGGATTTCAAGGGGCCTGTGGGTCGCTCCAGGGCATGGCAGTTTCAACTGGTCGGCGGTTTACAGGGTCTGGCACTGGAATCCGAGTATTTCAAAGCACCGCTTCGCATCAAAACGGCTAAATTTTCGGCCGAGGATGTCCCCGGCAAATCAGGTTTTCACGGTCGTGTTGATCTGGATGTTGCTGAATTGAGCTGGGAGGACAATCAGATGATGCTGCAGGGCAACGCAGCCTTTTCTGCGGATGAATTATGGCTGGACCTGAAACTGGCGGCCGATCGCTTAAGCTGGGACCAGGTTGACCAGATTACAGGTATAGATAAACAACCCGGATCCGGAGAACCTTTTGAGTTGCTGGGAAGCTTGACGGTTGAATTGGATCATTTTAGCTATGAAGGCTATAACTGGCAGCCGATGCATGCAGACATTTCTTTTAATAAAGATGATACCCGTGTTGTCATTAAAGAAGCAGATCTGTGCGGTATCCAGTTTCCGGGAATTCTGAAGGTTTCAGCCGATGAGTTCGAATTTTATTCTAACCCGGTCGCGGCGACTCAGAACCT
>JASFIX010000407.1:0-4675 GCA_050122435.1 Desulfobacterales bacterium | reverse complement strand
CTGATGCATCTGAGCAGCGGGGCCAAGTTCTCACCCATGTTCGTTGAAAATAAGCTAAAATTCTGCCCGTATATTGTGGAATCAGTCGTTCTGGGGCATGAGCAGGACTATGTCACCGCTATGATCTGTATCGATTATAAGCATGTGGGCAAATGGGCAGAAGATCACCGCATTAACTACACCACTTATTCGGATCTGGCAGGAAAGCCTGAGGTCTATGATCTGATTGAGCGCGAGGTGGTAAGGGTCAACAGCACCCTGCCCGAAAAGGCCAGAATCCATAAGTTTCTCCTGCTTTACAAGGAGCTTGACCCGGATGATGAGGAATTGACCCGTACTAAAAAAATCCGCCGCGGATTCATCAATGAAAAATACGTCAAGGAAATCAGCGCCCTTTACAGTGATGCCGGGGAACTTCCCATTGAGACCGTCATCCGATACCAGGATGGAAAAACCGCTACGCTGCGGACCAACCTGATTATCCGAACCATGAAACCGGCAGCGGAATACCAGGATCTGCTGAAAACTAAGGGCTTCTGGGCCAGGTTAAAGGGAGGGATGTAAATTGCAAAGCGAATTTTTCTTTTTTATGCAGTTTCTTGTAACAGGCCTGTCCATGGGATCCATTTACGCCCTGGTGGCACTTGGCTTTGTCTTGATTTACAAATCCACATCGATTCTCAACCTGGCCCAGGGTGAATTTATGATGGTGGGTGCTTACATCTGCCTTTCGATGACGCTGGATTTCGGTCTCAATTTTTTTGCTTCTTTTATCATCACCATGTTCTTTTCGATAATTCTGGGGCTGGCGGTTGAGCGATTGGTACTGCGGCCGCTCATCGGGGAGCCGATTATCTCCATTATCATGGTAACCCTTGGCCTGACCTATATCTTAAGGGGTTTGGTCATTATGCTGTGGGGAAATGATATCCGGCAGTTCAATATATTTCCTCAGCAGCCCATTGATTTCTGGGGGGTGAAGGTTACCTATTTGTACCTGTGGAGTATGGGCATATCGTTGGTGCTGCTCACATTTTTCGCGGTTTTTTTCAAGTATTCCCGCACCGGCATATTTATGCGGGCTGTTGCAGACCACCAGACCGCTGCCCAGAGTATGGGAATATCGGTTAAGCGCGTTTTTGCCTTAAGCTGGTGTATTGCTGCTGTGGTATCCTCCATAGGGGGCATTTTGATCGGTAATATCGGCGGGGTTGGCGTAGAACTGAGCCACATCGGTCTTAGAGTGCTGCCGGCGGTAATTTTCGGCGGCCTTGACAGTATTTTGGGGGCTATTATCGGCGGACTGGTAGTTGGGGTCTTGGAGTTTCTTTCTGCCGGGTATCTGGATCCTATTATACCGGCCATCAATGAAGTTTTTCCTTTTATTGTATTGGTGCTGGTCTTGATGATCAAACCTTACGGGCTGTTTGGGATTGAGGAGATCGAGCGAGTCTAAAGGAATGCGGAATTCGGATTGCGGAATGCGGATTGATTAAATTGAAAAGATTTGGTCCGATAAAAATAAGCTCAAAGTTAATCAACATAATAAACTTATTCAACTTTTCACTCGCTGATACCCCTTCTTGGGATAAAATCAAATTGGTACTGTAACTGAAAAAAAGTTAGGTGAAGCGCGAAGATGCCTGCTGGATTATACCACGAAAATTATCGCTCGGATGAACGCATCTTTCAGACCTGGTTTGTGAGAATCTGGTTGATCGTCTTTTTGATTGCCTGCGCGCTGTTTCCCTTTTTTGGCTCCGAGTACATGATTTCGACCATGATCGAAGTGGGAATCGCAATTATTGCATGCCATGGCTTGAATCTTCTGACCGGCTTTACCGGGCAGATCTCTCTCGGCCATGCCGCCTTTATGGGGGTAGGAGCCTATACCTGTTCGATCCTGGTGGGGCAGGCCGGTATTCCGTTTATCGTGGCGCTTTTTATGGCAGGCTTTGTGACCGCCCTGGTTGGGATGATCTTTGGGATCCCATCCTTACGATTAAGAGGATTGTATCTGGCCATGGCCACCATTGCGGCCCAATTTATCATCGAGTTTACCATCCGCCGGTGGGACAAGCTAACCGGTGGCGTGGAAGGCATGTATGTGGATCCGGGGACGCTGGGGCCGTTCCATTTTGATGATCGCATTCACCTGTATTATCTGACTTTCGTCCTGGCGGTGGCGGTTACCATGGCAACCAAGAATATTATTCGGTCTCGTTCGGGCCGGGCATTTGTGGCCATCCGCGATCGCTATCTGGCGGCAGAGGTTATCGGGGTCAATCTTTTTAAATATCGCCTGTTGTCTTTTGCGGTGTCCTCTTTTTTTGCCGGCATTGCGGGTGCCCTGATGGCCCAATATCTGGAGGTGATTACCCACGAATCGTTTACGATCTCACAGTCCATCGACTATTTGGCCATGTGTATAATCGGCGGATTGGGTCACATACTCGGCGGTTTTTTCGGCGTCGGTTTTTGGTTTATCCTGGAAAGGATTCTCGAGGTGATTAACACTTCGCTGAATACGGCATTTCCAGACCATGTGACCTGGTTTGTCTCCATCCGGGAGATTGTTTTTGGACTGGTCATTATACTGTTTTTAATATTTGAACCGGACGGTCTGGCGGCCCGCTGGCGCACCATCCGGGCTTACTGGAAGCTCTGGCCGTTCTCTTACTAAAGAAAAGGAGGGTAGGATTATGAAAAAATGGATCGTTGGATTTACCCTATCGGTATTTGTCCTGGCCATGTTTTTGGGTGCCGCTCCGGACGATGCCCGTGCCGCTGAGGTGATCAAGTGGGGCGTGCTTATTGATCTTTCCGGTCCGACCTCGGACTGGGGCAAAAACCAGGTCAAAGGGCAGTTGGATGCTATGCGGTGGATAAATGAGCATGGCGGCATCAACGGTAAAGAACTACAATTGATTGTCATTGATGACGGTTACAAAGTTCCTAAGGGTGTGGCCGGCTACAATCGGCTGGTAGACTCGGAAAAAGTGAAGGGACTCTACATCCAGTCCACCGGAACCACAATGACCCTGGCAAAGAAAATCGTTGCCGACGGTGTGGCAACCATTGCGGCTTCCTTCATCGGGGTTTTCCAGGATCCCGCAAAATTTCCCTATAGCTTCTATATGTCGCCATCTTACAATGATATGGCGCGAATCGCCCTTAAGTGGGTCCGCACAACCTGGGAGGATAAAAGCCGTAACCCGAAGCTCTGCTATCTGTATCCGGACAATACATACGGACGCGCTATACTGGAGACGAGCAACATGTATGCCAAGCAGATCGGAGTTGAAATCGGCCCGGATCAGGTGATTAACTGGCCCACCAAGGATGCCACGGTTCAGTTGACGAATATGGGCCGCTATGATCCTGACTTTGCTTATATCACATCTACGGCGATGAATGGTGCGGTTATCCTGAAAAATGCCAAAGCAATTGGAAGCCGGGCCAAGTTTATTTCCAACATCCGCAATTTTGAGGAATCCCTGATTACCCTGAGCGGTGGTGCCGCTGAGGGGACTTACGGCGTACACCCCATTGCCCCTTATGGTGCGCCGGTACCGGGCATGAAAAAAGTCGTTGAATCCCATGAAAAATGGCATCCGGGTGAGGAGGGAACCAACGTTTACGTTGAAGGCTGGGTGAACATTCTCTGTGTCGGCGAGGCCCTGAAAAGGGCGGACAATGCCGGTAATCTGACGCCGGCGGGAATACGCGATGCCTTTGAACAATTTAGAAACTTTGAAACCGGCGGTTTAGCACCTCCATTGACCTTTACCAGCAAGGACCATCGGGGCAGTATGGCCGCTAAGATTTATCAAGTTCAGAATGGTAAAATGGTTGATATCTCCGGATGGATCGAGTTGCCAAGGACGATGGAATACTTTGGCAAATAATTGATAATTGTTCGTTGTCAGTGGTCCGTTGCAAGTTGAGTGCGCATCGGACCACTGACAATTTACCTTAATGATCGGCATATTAATATCGTATTTTATGCTCAAGGAAAACAAATGCTCGAATTGAATCTACCTAGGCGATTCAATGCGGCAGAATACTTTGTAGACCGCAATGTGGATGAAGGCCGCGGTGAAAAACCGGCCATCGTTTTTGAGGATCAATCGCATACCTACCGGCAGTTTCTCGAGAAGGTCAACCGCATGGCCAATGTGCTGACCGGGCTGGGCGTCGGTATGGAACAGCGGGTCATGCTGCTGCTGCGGGATATGCCGGAAATGCTGTTTTCCTTCTACGGGGCCATTAAGATCGGTGCGGTGCCGATACCGTCCAATATCCTGATGAAGGCGCCTGATTTTCTCTATATGCTCAATGACAGCCGTGCCGCGGTTTTGATCGTCGATGCGGTATTTTTACCGGAGGTTGAAAAGATTCTGGATCAGGCCGTTTTTCTGCAGCAGGTGATTGTGTGCGGCGATGCGGATCACGAGCATCTGCCATTCGATGAGCTTTTAGAAAAAGCCGATACAGAGGTTAAGGCAGCCGATACGACCCCCGATGACACGGCCTTTTGGCTGTACAGTGGTCGCAATCCCGCAAAATTAATGGGCGCTGTTCATCACCACAGCCACATGGTCTATTGTGCGGAAGCTTACGCCAAAGGCATATTGAATATGACCTCCGAAGATCGGGCCATGGGGTCGTTTCT
>JASFIX010000406.1:0-4676 GCA_050122435.1 Desulfobacterales bacterium | reverse complement strand
TTTCCCGACCGGCACAACGGTTGCCCTGGAAGCCAGCAGCCAAATGGATGACTCTTCTCTTTACGATTCCAGATTTTATGATTCCCGTTTGGGCATGACGGTTACCCAGGCACTGCTGAGGGGATTCGGAACCGATGTGAACCTGGCCCGACTGCGGCAGGCGCGCCTGGATACCCGCATGTCGGAATATGAGCTACGGGGCTTTACCGAATTTCTGGTCGCGGAGGTGGAACGCACCTATTGGGACTATGCTCTGGCGCGGCGCCAGATCGAAATTGTTGAGGAGTCACTCAAAGTCGCCCGTCAGCAGCTCAATGAAACCAGAGAGCTGATCGACGTCGGCCGACTGGCCAAAGCAGAGCTGGCTGCCGTTCAGGCCGAGGTTGCCGCCCAGGAGCAGGCGCTGATCGAAGCACGGGCGAACAAGGAATCGATTCGCCTGCAACTGCTGCGGCTGCTTAATCCGGCAGGGCCCGGTATCTGGCAACGGGAACTGGATTTAATCCATCAGCCGACGTTACCCGAAATCAAACTGGAAGACGTGGAGCTGCATGTAGCCGTAGCCATGCGCATGCGCCCGATTTTAAACGAGGCCCGGCTTGAAATATTAAAAGGTGATCTGGAGCTTGTCCAAACCCAAAACGGCTTGCTGCCCCTGATGGATCTCTTCATCACGCTTGGCAAAAGCGGGTATGCAGATTCCTTTGGCGAATCCGTTAGCAATATCAAAAAAGACAGTTATGACGCTCTGGCTGGCGTCCGATTTAATTATCCTGTTTTTAATCGGGATGCAAAAGCCCTTCACCGGCGTGCACAGCTGACCCGGGAACAGGCGCAAAAAGCACTGGAAAACCTCTCACAGCTCGTGGAAGTCGATGTCCGCACCGCCTACATTGAGGTCAACCGCACCAAGCAGCAGATAGCGGCCTCATCGGCCACCCGCATGTTTGATGAGGAAAAGCTCCGAACCGAGACGGAAAAATTGCGCGTAGGGAAATCAACCAGCTTTCTGGTGGCTCAGGCCCAGCGGGACCTGTTGGTCAGCCGCATCGCTGAGGTGCGGGCCCTTGCCAACTACCTTAAGGCATTAATCGATCTATACCGGCAGGACGGATCACTGCTGGAGCGGCGCGGAATTTCCGCCCCGGGTCGCAATGCAGTCAAAATTTCAAATGAATGAATTTTCGTCGAACTTTAATGTTTTAGAGATTTCACATCGGAATGCCAAGGATACGTCACGCTTTGCTCGGCGTGGCGATGCAGTTTGACGAAAACACCGAAATCGCAGTAACGTGTGACCTATGTGTTGCCGGGCTCAACAGCGGCGACGGTCCTACCTGCAGCAAGGCCTGCCCCACCCAGTGTATTTTTTGGGGTAATACCCAAAAGCTTCATGAGAAAATTGACTCAGAAATATAATGATTGAGGAACGATATGATGAAAGAACGATTTCTTAAACTTACAGCAGACGCGGATCAAAACCAGGAGAAGCAGTTCGAAACCTGGCTGTCTGGCAAGGAGATCCCTTTTGTCAGCCCCGAAGCTGAAGCGGATTATAAGGCCAGGGTCACACTGTTAAAAGATGCGATCCAGCTCAAAAAGACTCTCCCAAGAATCCCCATATGCCCTTCAGCCGGATTCTTTCCGATTCAATATGCCGGCTTCAGCATGTACGATGCCATGTATGACTATGATGCATTGGCCCAGGCCTGGGAAAAGTATAGCAACGATCTGGCACCGGATGCCTACAACGCGCCTACAACCCTAGTGCCGGGTAAGGTACTGGATATTTTGGATCTCAAGCTCTGTCAGTGGCCCGGCCACGGGGTATCCGAACACAGCGAATACCAGTACGTAGAAAAAGAGTATATGAAAGCCGATGAGTATCAGGACTTGATCGATGATCCCACCGGATTTTTCATGAGTAAGTTTTTTCCGCGTATCTTCGGGAGCTTAAAGCCTCTGCAAAACATGCCGTTGCTTCCGCCGGTCAATGAAATACCCTGTATTCCGCCCGCTTTGTTTCCATTTGGCGATAAAGAAATTCAGGCCGCCTTCAGCACTCTGGCAAAAGCGGGCGAAGAAACAATCCGCTGGCGGAACGCTTTACGCCAGCTAAACGGCTCTATAATGGGCCGAGGCTATCCGGCTTTTTCCGGCGGATTTACCAAAGCGCCTTTTGATGTGATCGGCGATACGTTAAGAGGCACAAGAGAGGTCCTGATGGACATATACCGGCACCCGGATGAGCTGATTGAGGCCTGTGAAAGGATAACGCCGTTTATGGTCAAAGCCGGCGTAGCCTCCTGCAAAGCCACCGGCCACATCATGCCGTTTATCCCCTTGCACAAGGGGGCCGACGCCTTCATGTCTGAAGAACAGTTTCGGACATTTTACTGGCCGACTCTCAGGAAGGTAATTATCGGGCTGGTGAATGCCGGCATGGTCCCGCAACTGTTTGCTGAAGGTGGCTATAATCAACGTCTTGAGATCATTAGCGATGTACCGAAAGGAAAAGTAGTCTGGTGGTTTGACCTGACAGACATGTCCCAGGCAAAAAAGACGGTGGGTCAGGTGGCCTGTATTGCCGGCAATGTGCCGTTATCTTTGCTTTGCACCGCAACACCCGATGAAGTCAAAGCCTATTGCAAGGATCTTATCGATGCGGCCGGCAAAGACGGCGGGTTTATCTTTTCCACCGGCGCCGGCATGCAGGGATCAAAGACCGAAAATGTTAGGGCCATGGTCGAATTTTCTAGAGATTACGGAATTTACTGAGAACCATGTCAAATAAGGAGATACGCAATGTCCAGTGATTTAGTTGATGCCATGATCCACATGCGCGAAGCCGAAGCCATGGAACTGGCTCAAGAATTACTGGACGCCGGTGAAGACCCGCTGAAGGTATTAGAGCGTTGTCGCGAGGCCCTGGAAATTGTCGGCAAGCAGTTTGAAGCCGGTAAATATTTTCTGCCCGAGCTGATTTTATCGGGTGAGATGTTAAAGAAGATATCCCAGCTGGCCAAGCCATTTATCCGAAAAGAATCCGATAAAAAGGACGAGGCTAAAGGTAAGGTGGTCATCGGGTCCGTCAAAGGGGATATCCATGACATTGGAAAAGACATCGTGGTATTTTTGCTGGATACCAATGGTTTTGAGGTTCATGATTTGGGTGTCGATGTGCCCGCAGAAAAATTCGTTGAAGCCATCAACCAGGTTCAGCCCACGGTGGTGGGCATGAGCGCCTTGTTGACCACGGCCCTTGAAGCGATGAAGGACACGGTCGATGTTATTAAAAATGCGGGATTACGTGATCAGGTCAAGATAATGGTGGGCGGCGGTGCGGTTGACGAGAAGGTTCGGGCCTATGCCGATGCGGATGCATACGGGGCCGATGCTGTCGCTGCCGTAAATTTGTCCAAACAATGGACAAAAAAATAGGTCGCAAGAAGCCGATATAAAATTTCAACCATCAGTGATGTTTAACAATATAACAGGGCGAGCGGATTTGGAGGGCATTAGGTTTTATTCATCCCGTTTTTCAAGATAAGTTTTACTTTATCCACAAGCTCAAGCTTTTGTTTTTGGGATAAATTCAATAACATGCGCTCCAACCATTCATCTTTCTCATTTTCAATATTCTTCAGGGTGCGTTTCCCCTTGGGAGTAATTTCAAGGAGCGTTACGCGATCATCTGCCGGGTCCGATTTTTTTAGAATAAATCCGTCTTTTTCCAGCCGCTTGGCGATGCCTGTGATATTGGCACCTGGAACAAGCATAATCCGGCTGACGGCGCTCATCTTGTTTCGACCGTTCTTAGAAGCTTCCAGGACCCGCAGAACATTGTACTGCGGGAATGATAGTCCGTAATTTCTGAAAACAGCCGAATGGTTTCTCTTAAAAACCTCTGCTGCCCTCACAATTCCCATAAGAACCTTTTCGTTAACGCTCAGATCGCTTTTGTAAACAGGTTCATTCATAAGCTTTGGCTCGGGCTCCCTTACATCAGATTTATTCAATTTATATTTAGTCAAAATATTAACTAAATTTTTCTATATTTATATAATACGTTTTGGTCTTTAGATGCAAGGATTTTTAGAAGCAAACGCCTTCAGACTGCACATCAAGACTTCGATCTGGGCCACACGCTATTTTATATAATTATTTCAAATCATTAAAAAAATTATTGACATATAATTTAAGTTAAAATATTGATAGTCAATATATTGAGTATTTTCGATCCTAATTAAACTGCCCACAGCAGCGGCAAAGATTCGGCTGCCTGTTGGCGCATGGCATCGGCAGCTTTCGGTGTTGGCTGCAATTGTAAATAAAGGCTCCCTGGAGGCAAGGTGCATGTCAGCTAAATTTGCATTACGGGAATTGAGTCGTTATCCAATCGGAACTTTTGCGGACATCATTTATCGAAATGCGCTGCTTAACCCCGATAGCGAGGCCTTTATATGCGGCTCCCAGAGGATAACTTTTGAGCAGTTCAACGACCGGGTAAACAGTCTGATCCAGGGACTCCGCTCTTCAGGCGCCAAACAGGGTGACGTCATCGGAATTCTGTCATGGAATTGCCTTGAATATGCGGATGTCTATGGGGCTGCGATGAAAGGCGGATTTATCGCATCACCTTTCAATCCTCGACTGTACGAAGATGACCTTGAATA
>JASFIX010000405.1:0-4686 GCA_050122435.1 Desulfobacterales bacterium | reverse complement strand
AGTCTTTCGCTTACCAAAATAGAATCCTCGAAATTATACCCGCCCCAGGGCATAAACGCCACGGTGACATTCTTTCCAAGGGCCAGTTCACCCTGATCCGTTGCCGGGCCATCCGCAATAATTTCCCCGGCCTTAACAAAGTCCCCTTTGCGCACAATCGGGCGGTGGTTAAAACAGGTGTTTTGATTGGAACGGATGAATTTGGAAAGATTGTAAATAGTGACATCCTTTTCAGAAGACATGTCTGCCGGATGATGCTTTAAAACAATCCGGGCAGCATCCACATCGACCACTTCCGCATCCCGTTTGGCAACCACAGCAACACCGGAATCTCTGGCGACGACCCCTTCGATACCGGTTCCCACCAGCGGTGCGCTATTAATGAGCAGCGGCACTGCCTGACGTTGCATGTTGGAACCCATCAAGGCCCGGTTGGCGTCATCGTTTTCCAAAAACGGTATTAAAGAGGCCGAAACACTAACCAACTGATTCGGTGAAATATCCATCAGGTCGATGTCATTTTTTTCAATCATCATAAATTCCCCGGCAACCCGTGAGGTGACCAGTGGATTGACATACGCACCGTTTTTATCAATGGGGGCATTGGCCTGGGCGATGGGGTGATCCTTTTCTTCAAAGGCGTCGAGAAATTTAACTTCATTGGTGACTTTGGCTTTTCCCACCACCCGGTAGGGGGTTTCAATAAAGCCATATGCGTTCACGCGGGCATAGGTGCTCAAAGAAACAATCAAGCCGATATTGGGCCCTTCCGGTGTTTCGATGGGGCAAATGCGACCATAATGGGAAGGGTGGACATCCCGGACCTCAAAGCCTGCGCGCTCACGTGTAAGGCCTCCAGGGCCCAATGCGCTGAGTCGTCGTTTATGGGTTGTCTCGGAAAGCGGATTGGTCTGATCCATAAACTGAGACAGCTGACTGGTGCCAAAAAATTCTTTTACAACGGCAGATACAGGTTTGGGATTCACCAGGTCGTGAGGCATAAGTGCATCGACTTCCTGAAGGCTCATGCGTTCTTTAATCGCACGTTCCATCCGGACCAGCCCGATACGGTATTGATTTTCAAGCAGTTCACCCACCGCGCGAACCCGGCGGTTACCTAAGTGGTCTATATCATCCACCACGCCCTGAGTATCGCGAAGCTGAATCAATGCTTTGGCCGTTAGTATGATATCTTCTTTTCGTAAGATATTTAAATTAATTTGACTCTTGATACCCAGGCGTTGATTTATTTTGAGTCGCCCCACACCGGAAAGATCATAATAAGTTGATCTGAAAAACAAATTATCAAGAAAATCCTGAGCGACTTCCGGCGTGGCCGGATTTCCCGGTCTAAGCCGGCGATATATTTCAATCAGGCCTTCTTCTTTGGTTTCAACCTTATCCAGCAAAAGCGTCTTGCGAATTGAATCGCTGTTAACGGCCGCATCGACATACAGCAGATCAAATTCATTAACGCCGGCATCGCTGAGTTTAGCCAATACTTCCTCATCGATGGTTTCGGTAACTTTAACAATGGGTTCGTTGGAGTCTGGATCCACGATGGTATTTGCGAATGCGTGGTCCATAATCTCCTCGGTATTAATTGGAATTAATTTGGTCTTAAGCGTTTTTAGGCGTTTAATGGCCTTTACGGTAAACACCCGACCCTTTCTTACGATGACCTCGCCGCTTTTGGAATCACGCACTTCTTTGCTTGCCCGTTTTCCTCTAAGAAAGGTCTCATTGAATTCCTTGAAATAACGCTTGCCTTTTACGATGATTTTTTCCGTTTCGTAAAAATAGCTCAAAATATCTTCGGTTGTGTAACCAAAAGCTTTGAACAGCAAGGTGACTGGAAACTTTCGGCGGCGATCAATGCGAATCTGGACGATATCCTTCGGATCAACTTCCATATCAATCCAGGAGCCGCGGACGGGTATAATTCGAGAGCTATAAATAATTTTTCCGCTTGAGTGAGATTTGCCCTTGTCATGGTCAAAAAACACACCGGAAGACCGGTGCAACTGACTGACCACGACACGCTCGGTTCCATTAATAATAAAGGTACCTTTTTCCGTCATTAAAGGTATCGTACCAAAATAGATTTCCTGCTCCTTAATATCGCGGATGTTAGAAACCCCGGTTTCGACGTCAATTTCATAGACAACCAGTCTAACGGTAAGCCGAAGCGGTATCTCATAGGTCATTCCGCGGTGGACGCACTCCTCAATGCTGTGCTTTACCTCCCCGAATCGGTAGGACACGAATTCGAGGGAGGCGCTGCCGGTAAAATCTTTGATCGGAAAAACCGATTTAAAAACGGTCTGCAAGCCGATATCCTCGCGCTTTTCAGGCGGAACATCCATTTGCAAAAAGCGTTGAAACGATTCACGTTGCATCCCGATAAGATCAGGGATTTCGACAATTTGTTTTATCTTACCGAAATTTTTCCGAAACCGTCTTGGTGCCAACGGATTTTTTGACATGCCATCTCCATTGTTGTTTTGGGGTTATGAGTTGCTGGTGATGAGTTTTCGGAAAGAAACAAGAGCTTGCCAGCACAGGGCAAGGGGGTCATCACCGACGCCGATGAATCTCCCCTTACCCGTTCCTTTTATAGTTACAGTGAATTTACTTTAGCTCCACCTGAGCGCCAGCTTCTTCAAGTTGGGATTTAATCTTTTCAGCTTCTTCTTTGGCCACTCCTTCTTTGACCGGCTTGGGCACTTCGTCAACCAAAGCCTTGGCATCTTTCAGCCCCAGCCCGGTAATGGCCCGCACCTCTTTAATAACCGCAATTTTCTTGTCCCCGGCGGCTGTAATAACGACATCAAATTCTGTCTTTTCTTCAGCCGGCGCTCCGGCGGCGCCTTCAGCCGGTCCGGCTGCCATCATGGCCACCGGTGCAGCTGCGGAAACACCAAATTTTTCTTCCATTTCTTTAATAAGCTCACTGAGCTCAAGTACCGACATATTCGCCACAAAATCAATTACGTCTTCTTTAGTAATAGTTGCTTTCGCCATTTTCTTCCTCCAGTTTCATTTACACTTTCATCAAAGATGTTTTTTTCGTTATTAAATCAGGCTGCTTCTTTTTGATCTTTTACGGCCTGCAAAACATTGAGCAATTGCCTGGGAATTTCTGCCAGCGTCCGAACAAAACCCGTGGGTACATTGTTCAAAGCTGAGAGAAAGGTGCCTAACAGAACTTCCCGCGACGGCAGGGCCGCAAGGGACTTGATCGCGTCTGGGTCAAGGATCTTGCCGTCCATGACACCGATTTTAATCTCAAGTACCTTGTTGTCTTTGGCAAATTCGGAAAGAATTTTTGCCGGAGCGACCGGATCACTATAACTCATTGCTACAGCATTAGGGCCTTTAAACGTGTCCTTGATCAGCGCCACATCGGTGTCTTCCGAGGCCCTAACGAGAAGTGAATTTTTTGCAACCTGATATTCGACTTCTTCCTGTCTGAGCTTTCTGCGCAGATCATTTATGGCAGTAACATCGAGACCTTTATAGTCGGTTACGATGATCACCGCGGCTTTCGAAAAGCGTTCGTTCAGATTCTGCGCAATTCTTTTTTTGTCTTCTAAATTCACAGGTAACCAAACACCTCCTTTCCATATCGATCTGACAAAACCGGAGGGCTTGAAATTGCCGATTTGCAATTGACGAAATGATGCTTCTGCTGCTCACATGCCTGGGCAGAAACGCAAATCACACAACTGTCTCGGCAGGCCGGCATCGCCGATTAAACACATCCACAGTTATGATTCTGTGTTTGTGAACCTACGGTCTTTGACAGATGATCTTCTCTTTTACGCCGGTTTCGGCGTTGACCATCATCCGAATTGAGCACAAATTATTCAACTCGGGGGTTCGTTTATTTGTCTCCAATCGGTAAATAATGTAGATTATTTAAGCAAATCTTTGACCAGGGCTGAATCGATCTTCAAACCAGGCCCCATGGTTGTCGAAATCGCAATACCTTTAAGATAGGTGCCTTTACTGGAGGCCGGTTTGAGACGCATTATGGTGTCAAAAAAAGCCGCCATGTTTTGAACAATTTTATCCACACCAAAAGACACCTTCCCCATGGGGGCATGCACAATTCCGGCCTTTTCGACTCTAAAGTCGATTTTGCCCGCTTTAAGGTCCTGGATCGCCCGGGCCAAATCAAATGTAACGGTTCCGGTTTTGGCGTTGGGCATCAGCCCACGGGGTCCGAGCAGTTTACCGATCTTACCGACGGATCCCATCATATCCGGCGTGGCCACAGCCTTGTCAAAACCAAACCAGCCGCTCTTTATCTTTTCGATCAGATCATCGTTGCCTACAAAGTCAGCTCCGGCATCCGTGGCTTCTTTCTCTTTTTCGCCTTTGGCAAAGACGGCAACTTTGACATCTTTGCCGGTTCCATGCGGTAACACCACGCTGCCCCTGACCATCTGATCGGCATGCCTGGGATCAACTCCCAGACGAACGGCCAGATCAACTGTTTCGTCAAATTTGGCAAAAGATGATTCCAGTGTCATTTTGACAGCATCGTTGAAACTGCCGACATCTTCCGAATCGATCCTCTTTTTGGATTCTGAATATTTTTTCCCCCGTTTCGACATCTTTATAATCATCTCCCTCAATCGCGCTGCGAGTTTCAGATTGTGTGTTGCAAACTAAACCGCT
>JASFIX010000404.1:0-4689 GCA_050122435.1 Desulfobacterales bacterium | reverse complement strand
TCGCCATTAAGCGCAGGGAGCTTCATTATGCCGAACCAAAAGTCAAAGACATCCGGTTAAAGATCGGCGACATTCTTCTGGTTCGTCTACCGGAATCATCCCTGGAAAGGCTGCGCGGTCAGACGGATTTTATCATCGTCGAAGACGTCCATCATGAGATTGTGCATAAAAGACTGGCGCGCCGCGCGTTCCTGATATTCGGGGCAATGATTGTGGCTGCCAGCACGGGGTTGGCGGACATTTTAGTCTGTGCCCTGGCGGCGGCCTTTTTAATGGTTTTAAGCGGTTGCCTGCAGCTGAGAGATGCCTATCGGGCCATGGACGGTCGGGTGCTTTTAATCATTATAGCCATGATTGCATTAAGTGACGCCCTCGAAAAAACAGGCGCCTCCGAACTTTATGCCAGAATATTTCTCAGTTCGTTCAGCGGTCTAAGCCCGGCCTATGTCCTGAGCGGGGTAATCTTGCTGACCAGCATCAGCACGCATGTGTTAAGCAACAATGCCACCGCAATCCTGTTGCTGCCCATTGCGATTTCGGCCGCCCAGAGTCTGGGGGTTGACCCCAAACCATTTATCATCGCGGTTTGCTTTGGCGCCAGCGCCTGTTTTGCAACGCCGATCGGGTATCAGACAAACCTGCTGGTGTACGGGCCCGGCGGGTACCGCTTCAGCGATTACCTGAAACTGGGGATGCCATTGAACCTGTTGGTCCTGATAATGGGTTCATTATTTATTCCGCTAGTATGGCCATTTTAATAATCGACTTGATTTTGAACCAAAGATAGATTATCGTATAAGTATTCAACTTGCCTCGCTTCAATTGGCGGGGAAATTTCTTTCTGAAGGAATAATTCATTTTCCAATGTGAAATCCTCCAGTCTGAGATTTTGAAAATATTAAAGCAGGAGGATATTCGCATGGCAGAGGGAACTGTTAAATGGTTTAGTGACCGCAAAGGCTTCGGTTTTATTGAGCAAGAAGACGGACCGGATGTGTTTGTTCATCACTCAGCAATCAATGCAGAAGGTTTTAAATCTCTCAATGAAGGCGACCGCGTTACTTTTGACATTGAGCAAGGGCAAAAAGGTCCTGCCGCTGCAAATGTTACTGTGATTTAACTTTCGTTTTCAAACAAAAAGGGCATCCGTCAATTAGAGGGACGGGTGCCCTTTGTTTCCTTTGAATTCGTACTCGCCCGATCCGACGTTAGAAGAACCTTATTCTTGCAAAAATCCTTTCCAAATTGCTCTGCATCACAACCAAGCTCAACGACCTGCGAGGTGACAATATGGCGAAATCGCATTATTCATTTAAAAAGTGTCAGAAAGAATTGAAACGGAAACAAAAGCAAGATGAAAAACGGCAGCGCCGAATGAATAAAAACAAGGATATACCCGAGGAAACTCCGGATAAATCCCAAGATCAATCTCAGGGTGCGAAAATTCATTAAACCATAAGGAGGAACATTGTTACAAGCTTTACCGGGAACAGTTCGGGGGTGTTTATCCTTGATTTTATATGCTTTGAATACGGTGTTCTGGTGTATACCGCTGTTTATATTGGCGGCCGCTAAGGCGGCGGTTCCTTCAAAAGCCTGGATGCGAAAATGCAGTCGGATGCTAAACGCCATTGCTGATAACTGGATCTGGGTCAACAACCAAAACCAGAAGCTGGTCGGGAATACGGATTGGGACGTTCAAGGTGTGGAGGCGCTGGAACGGTCTAACTGGTATTTGGTTCTGGCCAATCACCAATCCTGGGTGGATATCCTGGTGCTCCAGCGGATATTTCATCGAAAAATCCCGTTTTTGAAGTTCTTTATTAAAAAAGAGCTTTTGTGGCTACCGGTGCTGGGCCAGGCATGGTGGGCGATGGATTTTCCCTTTGTAAAAAGATACACAAAAAGCAAACTTCAGAAAAAACCGCATTTAAAAGGCAAGGACTTAGAAATAACGCGCAAAGCCTGTCAGAAGTTTAAAACAATCCCGATCTCAATTATGAATTTTGTGGAAGGCACCCGTTTAACAAATGAAAAGCATCACAGGCAGCAATCCCCCTATTCTCACCTACTTAAACCAAAGGCCGGCGGTATTGCGCTTGTACTCAGTTCCATGGGAGAGCAAATTCACCGCATACTGGATGTGACCATCGTGTATCCCGACGGTGTCCAAAACTTTTGGGCACTTCTCTGTGGTAAAATCCGGGAGATTAAAGTTCGAGTGCGCTCACTGCCGGTGAACGCTGAACTGTTCGGCGATTATACCAATGATGAGCCCTTTCGGGCAGGGCTGCAGCGCTGGCTGAACAATATATGGGCGGAAAAAAACCGGTCCATCGAAGAGATGATGACTTCTGAAACTTGACTTTCCGGCAGATAAATACCCGACACGTTTCTCCAAAAATAAAATTCCCTGCCAAGTTTTTAACCTCTTGTTTTAATTAATTTTTCTCCTGAAACAATCCCATTAATTTGTTTGACAACTGAAACCGACTGTGATAATTCTGCACCCTTTACCATAAGAAATTCAGAGGATAGAGGAGGTGACGAATGGGCAAATTGTTTAAATCTCCGTGGCTTGAAGTGAACGTGATGCTGCTGGTGCTTATTATTTCCTATGTAGCGCTGGGCTTGATCACAGCGGGTGCGGAAACACAGCCCGGTGCCATGTCCGGCGGAGCCATATGGGGATGGCTTTTTGGATTCTTTTTTCTCAGTTTCGCAATCGCCCTGGTGGCCGTAATCGGCGGCATCGGGGGAGGGGTTTTGTTCACACCCTTTATGCTGGCCTTCACACCGGTGGACAGCCTCATCGTCCGGGCAACCGGTTTGATCGTGGCCATGTTCAGCGGTCTGGTGTCAACGGGCCCTTTTATGAAAGGGGGCTTGGCCAATCTGAAGATCTGCATCTTTTGTGCAGCCGCATACGGTGTAGGGGCATTTGGCGGCGCCCAGGGGGCCATATACGTTGCCCAACACCTGGGAGAAACCGGTGAGGGACTTGTGCGGCTGGCCCTGGGAATCATTCTCTGCTCCCTGGCCGTCTATTTCCTGGTCGGCGGCAAGAAAATCGAGTGGCCTGAGGTCAAAAAAGTGGATGGGTTCACCAAGCGGCTCAATCTGTCTCAACCCTACCGCGAGGTATCTCTGAACAAGGTCATCGATTATCCGCTTACCCGCGCCGCCTGGGTGCTTGTGGCAATTATCGGCGTCGGTCTGCTTTCCGGGTTTTTCGGCCTGGGAGCCGGCTGGGCCATCGTCCCCGCGCAAAACGTGATCATGGCCGTGCCGCTCAAGGTGGCCGCTGCCAACAGCGGGGTTCTGCTGGGAATGGGCGACTGCATCGGCGTGTGGCCCTATCTGCTGATGGGGGCCATCATTCCGGTTTTTGCGGCGCCCTGGCTGGTCGGGCAGGTCCTGGGCGGATTGCTGGGCGCCCTGATTCTCATTCGCGTTAAAGCCGGTTTCGTGAGATACCTGTTAATCGGATTCATGTTCTTTGCGTGCTTCGGGCTGCTGACCAAAGGCCTCGGTATGCTGGGTGTCATCGGAGCGGTGCCGGTATGGCTCAATGGCCTGGTATTCGTCGTAATATTTGCGGGCGTCACCCGCTCTATTATTAAATTCACGCGATCGGGAGCCTAAAGGAGGTATTGATATGAGTGCTCAAGAAACCCCGAAAATGCCACGCGCACAGACCATTTATGGAGCCATTGTTTATTGGATCACCATCCTGGCTGCGCTGATTTGCATGGTCGGTCCGGTCATATCCGTAGCATCACCGGACAATAATGTTTTAAACCCCTACAAGCTTTTTAATGCCATTTTTGAGGGCAAGGATGCCCAGACCGTTTGGCAGGAGGTGGGCGGTCAATTCCCCGGAGGTCACTTCTACCTCAAAAATCTCACCTATGGTGACGGTTTCACCCAGTTCGGTCTGGCTCTGGGCTGCAGCGTCGCCCTATGGGCCCTTATCGCCGCAGCGTTTGCATATGCCTCTGACAGGATTTACCTTTATGTTATTCTGGCCTTGTGGGTGGCCATGCTGGTTTCCCTGTCTATGATTGGCATTGTGGGGATGCACTAGTGCTGGGAATACTTTTAAATTTACGATAACTGTTTTTTTAAGCTCTGTTTTCGAGGAGGGCATAAACATGACAGAACTGGTATGCGCATGTCCCTTAACCAGGGGTGAAAAAATTTTGGTGGCCGTTGACGGCTCTGCTTACAGCGAATTGGCGGTGGATCAAGCCATCAGCCTGGGGGGGATTTGTAACAGTGAAATCTTCGTAATCAGCGTCGTTGATCTTTTTCCGGAACAGATGGCCGTCGCCCCGTCCCTTGTGGAGAAAATGTCGGAAGAGGTTCGGCAGTATCTGGACAGGGCAAAACAAAAAATCGATAAGGCCGATATCCCCTGTGAGACCATCGTTCGAATGGGAGGCAAACCCCATGAGTTCATTGTCCAGGAGGCAAAAGAAAGGGAAATTGACCTTATCGTCATGGGGACCCACGGCAAGTCCGGAATCAGGCGCGTCCTATTGGGAAGTGTCGCCCAGAATGTGATCGGCCACGCGCCGTGTCCCGTACTCGTGGTTCCCAATGTAGAATAAAAGAAGACCCTGTAGTTAAAAAATGCATTGCAGCCAAGTGTTGCAATCTGCGCCTGGTTGTGGGGAATTTCCTCAA
>JASFIX010000403.1:0-4695 GCA_050122435.1 Desulfobacterales bacterium | reverse complement strand
GCGTTTCGGCAAATGTGCTGATTTTCTGGCGGCGATCACGTCTTTCGGCATTCCTCCGCTAAAATAGATTTCATCGAAAATAACCTTGTGTCCTTTTACGGAAATATGCCAGAATGCCCCGTCCGCCGGAGGCGGACCGCGGGGAGCTTCACTATGTTACCCGCTAAAAGGGATCGGATTTGTTCTGCGAAACCGATACCCTCTCGGCAAACCAAATCTTCAATCAATCTAATCCCTTACCGGTTTAAGACCAAGCCCCCCCGGTTAAGAATATCCGTTTTACAAAATTTTAGGATTGGTATATAGACATGCATTTAAACCCACGGCCAATTAGCGGATACGCTCCGGAAAGGACAATTGACTTTTTTCCGTGGAAACACCTAAATTGTAACAACCGTTTCTTTACGGGAATATTCGATCAGGGGGGAGCGGCCTTATAAACTTTCACCAGTGGAAACAAGGAGAGAAACGATGAACCTTAATCGACCAAATGCAAACGATGCACTTCAGACCAGAAACAGATCTCGCGATATTGCACCCCAATCCGGTATCTGTAGCAGGTGCTTGGATGGGTGCAAGGGAAATTGCGATATTTTCAAAGCCACTTTCCGGGGGCGGGAGCTTCTTTATCCGGAACCCTTTGGCAGTGTTACCGCCGGCGCCGATAAGGATTACCCGGTGGATTATTCTCATTTGAATATTATGGGATATGCGCTGGGCGCCAAGGGGATTGAATCCGACCCGGATAAAGCCACCTTCCCGAACGTCGATACCGAAACCGAATACGGGGTTAACGATAAAGTCAAGATGAGGGTGCCGATTTTCACGGGCGCCCTCGGCAGTACGGATATTGCCCGCAAAAATTGGGACCATTTTGCCATTGGCGCCGCGATCAGCGGGATCAGCTTGGTGTGCGGGGAAAATGTTTGCGGGATCGATCCCGAATTGGAAATCGGCGACAACGGCCTGATCAAAAAGTCGCCGGAGATGGATCGCCGTATCCAGGAATACCGCCGCTACCACGAAGGTTATGGAGATATCATGGTTCAGATGAATGTGGAGGATACCCGCAATGGCGTGGCGGAATACGTGATTGACGGGCACGGGGTGGAAACCATAGAGCTGAAATGGGGCCAGGGAGCCAAATGTATCGGGGGGGAAATCAAAGTCGACTCCCTTGATCGCGCCCTTGAATTAAAAAAGCGCGGTTACATCGTAACACCGGATCCGGAAGATCCCGCCCACCAGGCTGCTTTTAAAGCCGGGCCCTTGAAACAATTCGAAAGGCACTCGCGCCTGGGTTTCGTGGATCAGGAAGGGTTTCTGAAGGAGGTGGAACGCTTGCGCAAACTGGGCGCCAAGCGCATTACCCTCAAGACCGGCGCCTATCCGATGCGGGAGCTGGCCATGGCGATCCGCTGGTCGTCTGATGCCGATATCGATCTGCTGACCATTGACGGGGCACCCGGTGGTACCGGAATGAGCCCCTGGCGCATGATGTGTGAGTGGGGCATACCTTCCATTTACCTTCATTCCATGGCCTTTGAATTAAGTGAACGGCTTGCTAAAAAAGGCCGGCGTGTCCCGGACCTTGCCTTTGCCGGCGGCTTTTCATCGGAAGACCACGTATTCAAAGCGCTGGCCCTGGGGGCTCCCTATTGCAAAGCCGTTTGCATGGGGCGCTCATTGATGATTCCGGGTATGGTCGGCAAAAATGCCGAGAAGTGGCTGAGGGACGAAGATGGCGGATTGCCGACGACCGTATCGAAATTCGGATTTACCAAAGAAGAAATTTTTATGAATTATGAAGTCCTGAAGGGCAAGTACGGATCGGAGTTAGACAATATGCCGTTGGGTGCTGTCGGGCTCTTTAACGTCGTGGATAAAATCAAAGTGGGGCTTCAACAACTGATGGCCGGATCTCGCAACTGGAAAGTAGAGTATATCAGCCGGGACGATTTATTCTCCCTGACGGAAGAATGCGCCAAAATCACCGGCATCCAGTATGTCATGGACGCCTATCGTCAGGAAGCTTTAGAGATCATCGAAGCTTAAACCTGTAAAATTGACGGGTCTTTGCGAACGGGCCCGATTGAAGGAGGTTGGAGATGTCAGATACAACTTTGAAGCAGATTTTGGCGAGAGATCCGGGGGAAAAAGAATTTCATCAGGCTGTACAAGAGTTTTACGAAACCATAAAGCCGGTTCTGGAACACCACCCGGAGTATCGCCAATTGGGTATTATAGAACGGATCACGGAGCCCGAACGCGTCATACTGTTTCGGGTACCCTGGATGGATGACGAAAGACAGGTGCGCGTCAATCGGGGATATCAAGTTGAAATGAACAGCGCCCTGGGCCCCTTTAAAGGATCGTTGAGATTTCACCCTTCGGTCAACCTGGGCATTCTTAAATTCTTGGCATTTGAGCAAACTTTTAAAAACGCCCTTACCACTCTGCCGATGGGAGGCGCCCAGGGCGGGTCCGATTTTGAACCCAAAGGAAAATCTGATGATGAGGTCATGCGGTTCTGCCAGAGTTATATGAACGAGCTCTCCCACCATATCGGACAGGATACCGACATCCCTGACGGCGGCCTGGGGGTGGGGGCCCGGGAAATCGGCTATCTTTTCGGCATGTATAAAAAACATCGCAATGAATTTGCCGGTGTATTGACCGGCAAAGGACTGCAGTGGGGCGGCAGCTATATTCGCCCCCAGGCAACCGGATACGGCATTGTCTATTTTGCAGCCGAAATGCTCGCCGCCAACAATGATTCTCTGGAAGGAAAGACCTGCCTGGTGTCCGGTTCCGGGAACGTGGCGCAGCACACGGCCGAAAAAATTATTGAGCTGGGCGGCAAGGTGGTGACCCTTTCGGATTCATCCGGCTTCATATTTGATCCGGAAGGTATCGATCAAAAAAAGCTGGATTTCGTCAAACGCCTGAAAAATATGAAGCGGGGAAGAATCAGGGAATATATCGATAAATACTCCGAAACGGTTTACACCGAAGCCGACACGTCATTGGGATACAATCCGTTGTGGAATCAACGGGCCGATTGTGCTTTTCCCTGTGCCGTCGAAAATGAAATCGGAGAAAATGATGCCTTCAACCTGATCAACAACGGTGTTAAATTGGTGTGCGAAGGGGCCGATATGCCGTCATCACCGGAAGCGCTCAAAATCTTCATGGATAAAAAGCTGCTCTTCGCCCCGGCCAAGGCCGCCAATGCAGGCGGGGTGGCGGTATCGGGTTTGGAGATGGCGCAGAACAGAATGCTCCTGAACTGGTCGGCTGAGGAGGTCGACAGACGGCTTAAAACCATTATGAAAAACATCCACCAGAACTGTCTGGATGTGGCCGAACGCTACGGCGTGCCCGGCAACTATTTGGTCGGCGCCAACATCGCCGGATTTGTGCGGGTTGCCAATGCCACCCTTGACCAGGGGCTGGTCTAGCGACGCTGCAGATGCCCGGCGGTATTTCGGCATTTTTAACCGGTTTGTACAAGTTCTTTTAGCTGCTCAAAATTTTCAATAATCGTGTCGGCACCGGCACGGTTAAGCTCTTTTTTAAGGCTTTCCGGATCCGGTGCCGACATGATCATTCCAACGGCTTTATACCCGCCCGCTGATTTTCTGGCGGCAATCATGTCGTCCGGCATATCGCCGATATAATAGGATTCGGTGAAAAGGTCTTTCTGGCCTTCTGCGATGACATCCAGCATAAAGGGGTCGGGTTTGCTCAGCGAAACCTTTTCTTTCTCTATTTTCAACCGGCGCGCTTCTTCCTCGAGACAGTCTTCCAGCGCCACGACGCTTGTAAAATATTTTCCGATACCAAAATGGTCCAACGGGTAATGCGCCTCGGCCCTGGGTCGGCCGGTGGCGATCGCCAAAATATGATTATCGGCCAGTTCCGCAAGCATAGATTTATCAATCAGAAGTTGCTCCCGATGATTAAAGCCTTCATCAAGGTAAAACTGCGGGGCCAGCCCGTAGGTGGCTTCAAACAGGTCTTTTCCTAAATACACTTCCTGAAAAATTTGTTTGATGATGTTGCCGCTGCCCACATCCCCCCTATATAAGCCATAGACAAAGGCGTTTTTGGTTTTGCCGGCCTTACGAAGCAAAGCCGATAAGGGGGTTGGGGTTGAATTGAGAAACTGTGCGAGCCCGTCCATGTGGCACTGCTTGATTGTTTCCCGGTAGCGGTCCCAGGGGTCTTTATGCTCATACACCGGCGGTTTCTCGATCACATTAAATAACAGGCTGATTACCAGGCAGGATAAGTCCCAGTCATTATTGAGGCCGCCGCTTTGTTTGACGACTGCCAGATCCTTCAGCGGGAAAAGGGGTTCCGGTAATTTTTCTGAGGAGGGGGCCATTTGAAAAAAGAGCCTGGCCGTTTGCCGAACTGTCTCGCGGTACGATTGGGAGACATCGATCAGAACCCCGTCCATATCAAAAACGATCATTTTTTTATTTTTCATTGATTTACTCGTATAACGTTAGTGTTGTGTTCCGCAGGTAATTTACAAAACACACTTTTACTTGAGGTTTCAGGTGTCGGGTGTCAGTAAATAGATGACTGAGGGCTGGATCTGACATTCCTTGCTTCAGCGGGTTCGTAATCCTGACACCTGAACACTGACACCTGAAACCACAGACAATAGCTGTTTAAAGAACTCAA
>JASFIX010000402.1:0-4710 GCA_050122435.1 Desulfobacterales bacterium | reverse complement strand
ATTCTATGAAGCTTGATTGGGAATTCGGCGAGCGAATACAGTGCAGCGAGGATGAAAAGAAAGAATGTATGGCGCTGGTCGCTGATATCGTTTCCATGGCGACCAAAGCCAAACGCAACGGGTTGCTTTCCCTGGTGCAGGACGCGGAAGAGACCTCTCATTTTCTTTTGCGCAAAGGGCTGCAACAGGTTCTGGAGGGCGTCAGCCCCCAGATGGTAGAAAAAACGCTTCAGTATTATATCCTGTCCACCAATCACCACGGCAAGGAACTTTTAATGCACTGCATCATATTGGAAGGCGTTCTGGCCATCCAAAACGGTATCAACCCCACTATTATTAAAGAGTTGCTGGTATCTTTATTCGGCGAAGGCAGCTATGAGATCTACGAACGCGAATTCGGTGATGGAAGAAATGACCACCTCAAGGCCTTTTTCAAAAAAATCGAAAAGTCTCGGGCGGCAACGCCTTTAAGCTCCAAACTGGGGCATACCATTATGCAGCTCAATGATCAGTCCATTCAACAATGTCTTAAAGAAATCAGCACCGTCGATCTGGCCCGGGCACTCAAAGGTATCGAGGGCAAAGCCCAGATAAAGGTATTTAATAATTTGCCGAAACGCTCTGCGGCGATCTTGCAGGAAACCGTTGAACACCTGGATTTGATGCGAGAAAGCGAAATGACCGAAGCCCAGGAAAAGGTGCTTATGATTATTTCCAGCCTGGAAGACCGAGATGAAATTCTGATGTCAAATTGAGTGTCGACCGTCTGCGTATTCCCTAACAAAACACACTGCATATATTGCATATAAATGAAGGATCCCAACGGCCAAATTTAGGCCCGGCTGCACCCGGCAATTCCGGTATCTCGCATTTTCCCGGTCATTAAAAATCATGGATCTTAATAAAAAATTAGCTGCACTGGATCAGATTTATCAGATCTATGATAATTTTGCCTCCGATCTGGAGTTGGCCTGCAGAAAGCACTGCGCCTATTGCTGTACCACCGGTGTTACCGTGTCGACGGTTGAGGGATACAAAATAGTAAAAAAGTTGGAATCCGAAGGAAAACGTCAGTGGATTGAAAAGATTGAGCAGGCGTCTAAACAGCCTCATTTTCAGCTTAATATTACCACCAATCAGCTGGCCAATATGTGCGCCGAAGGCATTGAACCGCCGGTTGAAGAAAATACCGGGTGGGATACGTGTCCCTTTCTAATGGATGACCTGTGCCCCCTTTACGCTGCCCGTCCCTTTGGCTGCCGGTGCCTGGTGTCGCGCCAAGATTGCGGCAAAGAAGGCGTTGCCTATATTGACGACTTCGTGCTTTCAGTCAACACCGTTTTTTTACAGACCATCGAGCATCTGGACATGGGTGGCTGTACCGGCAACCTGCTGGATGTGCTGGAGGTGATGGCAATAAAACAGAATCAGCAGGCCTTTGCCGACGGTAAATTGAATTGCCTGTCTGCGGGACTGATAGCAAATCAGCCGCTTAAAATTTTGATGATCCCCCCGGAACACCGCACCCGAATGGAACCCATCCTGAATTCGCTTCGCGAAGTTCGTATTTGATAATATTCACCGCAGAGATTCCTTTTTGTTTTGATTACATTGAGAGGCCCCGCCAACAGCGGGGCTTCTCAATGAATAGATTTAAGAAAAACTTTGCGTTCTCTGCGTCTTTGCGGTGAGAAATTAGCATATCCTCTGAGATGAATTTAATCTACTCTTCAACCCTGAAAAACGACTCATCAAACTCGGGCCTGTCTTTGTAACGGCTCAGAAAAAAGCCCGACAGCTGATCCATGTTCTCAAACAACCCCGGATCTGCATCGATGCCGGCTTTTCGAAGGGCTTTGAGCATGGAATTGGGTGAAGGCGGGCATCCCTTGACCGCAATCAGTTCTTTGATATCCGGGTTTAATTTATGGGCCTGGTACATACATTTGCCTAACAAAATCGTCTTTTTCATTCCGGGCGTGGGCCTCATGGACTTACCGGTCAGAATCTCGATATCATCCCAGGCTTCACCCTTCCAGGCATAACGGATCGCTGAAATCATGACACCGTTTATCGCGGAGCAGTATGTACACATGGAAAGGTCGTATTTACGGTAAAAAACGCCTTTAAGCCCCTCTTTGGCCAAAGGCAGCGGCATCATGCCGTCTTTGGTATCACTGTATTGAAAGTCGTATTCGTGAAATCGACTCAAGTCCTCAATGTTTTCACCCAGGATTTCGATGTCGCGAAGATCATGAGGCCTTTTGCAATTGTTGGCGGCATGCACCAGGTGGGGGACATTCTGCCCTTCATAGCCGAGCAGTTTCGCTCCTACCAGATCTGCCGCAAGCACATCGGATGACGCCACCAGCAAATTGCTGCGGTACATGCGGCCGTCTGGACCGGGTCCTCGCTCGTTGGTATAAATCCCATCTAGCAGGGTCAGCATCGACGGCATCCGGTCGGCCAGCCGGGCGACCCAGAAATGCAGGTCTTTGCCCGGCGTCATGGTGTGACATCTTTTGCGGGAGGGGATATCGATGGTGCCCTTCAAATTTTTAATACCCAGACTCACCACCGTCTGGTTGTGGGCTTTCATCACCGGGAGATCCACCACAAAGTCGCTGTTTAATATATCGGTGTTAAAGTTCAGTTCGACGCCATCGCCAAGGTCAACTTTTTCAAAAGGCCTTTCAAACACATTGATATACTTGATACCGTACTTTTGTTTCAAAACGCTGTATCCCAGAGTCTCAAAGGCATGGGCTTGAGTTGCGGTATCTTTGGGATTCATGGTGACGGTGCCTTCCCCGATGGTAATATCAGCGATGCCGTATTCCTTGAGCAAAATGATGATATCTTCCATAATGCGGGATGTGGTAATTACCCCCCATTTGGGAAAGGCAACAGCTCGGGTCCAGAACACAATGTTGGGCTTGATGAAAACCCTGGCCCCGGCAGGCATAGCGTCCAGGCCGCCGGATAATTCGACGGCTTTACGAACCGATTCGATCGGCTGCTCATACTTCACAACCGCAACTTTATATTTCTGCATTCATCCTCCACTAAAAGATCATTGAGATTTTTATATTAGCCACGGACCCACACGAACTTTTTAACCGCGAGACATACGCAGACTTGCGCAGACTTTTTAATCGCGCGACCCGCGCGATCAAAAGGTACGTCATCCCGCTGGCGCGGGATAAAAAATTCCCTATACAGCTACACAGAGCTTATAAAACAAAAATATCGCTTCTCAAATTTTGAACCACTCAATGTTGGTACTATTAATCGGGCAGCGATTGACGTGTTTTTTACCGCGCAGTTCGCGCGGCAAAAATGTCTGCGGCCGTCGGCGTAGGTCTGCGGTTAATAAAAAAAGTCTGTGTACGTCTGTGTGGGGCCCGCCGCGGCGAAGCCTTGTGCGAAGACGGGTCCGTGGCTAATTAAACATCCAAATTAAAAAGTTTGGCGGCATTGAGACCGCAGATTTGTTTCATTTCTTCTGCCGACAATCCGGCAGCTTTCATCTCCTTAAAATATCTTGCCGGCGGCAGGAGGGGAAAATCACTGCCGAAAAGGATTTTATCCGCCCCGACCAATTCAATTGCCAGGCGATAGACACTCGGATCATACAAATAGGGAGAGGCGGCCGTATCAAAGTAGACTCTGTTCAGGCGCTGCTTGACTTCCTTTTTAAGAAGACTGAAAAAAAACAGGCCGCCGCCCCAGTGGGCCAAAACAATGTTGTTTTGTGAAAAGGTGTCGATCAGCTGATAAATCTGTGCCAACGTGTTGGGAGTTTTCCCCGGATATTGATGCCCGACGGGCTCATTGGTATGAATTAAAACCGGAAGATTCCGATCTCTGCAAATTTCCATGACCGGTTCCAGCCTGGCCAGTGAATCATTTTCAATCCCATTTTGATAAAATGCCAGCTCTCCGATACCGGACAACCCGCCTTCCTGAAGGCAGCGCTGCGTTTCTTCAGCCGCCCGGTCGCTAAATGGATCGAAACACCCCAGGCCGATAAAGCGCTCCGGGTATCGGCTGACCACCTCGCTGATATAGTCATTGTGCTGCTTGAATCGCCCTTCATCCTTCCAGGGAAATCCGAAAATGACGGATTTATCCACATGGCCGGCATCCATCGCCGTCAGCAATTCTTTTGCCCCGATCAGCCGTGATTTGGGCGATTGATAGAGCATTTGAAATGCGGGTTCGTTTGAAAAATAGGTTTCTCTATTTTTACGAATTTTTTCGGGAAACAGATGGGTGTGAAAATCAATGATCATTAGACAGGCACTCCAGAAGATTATAATTTTCTAAAAACGCTTTTTGGTAAGAGAGGATATTGTTATGGGAAAGGGTGTTAAAATTCAAATAAAAAAATAACGGCTAATCAGTTTTTTCCGATTAGCCGTTAAGGAGGAGAACAGATGAAGAAATTATTAGGCTGCACATAAAGATGATGCAAAACTCTTGCCAAAGATAATTTCACCAGGCGAAATTATCTATTTTAATTATTTTTTATTTAAAATTCATATGGTTATAAACATTAAAGTTTCTGCGCAATTTCTTTCTCAAATGATATGGGACCCTAAAATTTAGGGCCTTGGGTTCATGATTTTTAACCGGTTACAGCAGAAAATGTAAAAACCTATTGTTTTTAAACATTTTTTTTATTATTCGGTGAGGTTCAAAATTTTG
>JASFIX010000401.1:0-4722 GCA_050122435.1 Desulfobacterales bacterium | reverse complement strand
TGTAATTTTGGATGGTAAATACAAGAGCATATCAGCCATCTCAAAAAATATTAGGGAAGCAAAAATTGAAATGAGCCTGCCGGAAGAAGAGCTTGTTTTGAAAGTGGCAGGCAGCATTGTCTGGAGCCGCGAGTTTTCATGGAAAAAGAAAAAGATCGTGGCTTTGGGATTCCGCTTTAAGGACATGTCACCGAAATTTAAGGGAATGTTTTTTATGATGGCGGATAGTATATGTTACGATGAGACCAAGCGGAGGTAGTCAATCAAAGGTTCAACGTTCAGGGGTTCAAAGGTTCAGGGTTAAGTAACCTCTGAACGCAGAACCCTGAACCATGTGCGTAGCGCATCATTCATCCTCATGCGGGCTGCGGTCAGGAGCCATCCACAGAAATGCGGCCAACCCCAGGACAATAATTCCGATAAAAATTAAATTTTCCATACCAATCTTTACAGCAAAAACCGGACCAAATTCATCTTTTTAAAAATAATATATTTAATTCAGGTGGTTATAAGGTTTTTTAGTTGAACCGGACGACGAACTTCACCGTGTTTTTGTCGCTATTTGCACATAGAAGCCAGAGTTTTCGCAATTCGCGATTGATTTATCGTGTAGAAGATCATTTTAACCACAGATTACGCAGATTTTCGCAGATTTTTTTCTCAATAAGTGATTCTTTATGATTCGTTTTTTATTAATCCGAAAATTTCGTAGATTGTTTTTTAATTTAAATAATATTTTTCATAATCTGTGTTAATCTGTGTAATCTGCGGTTTAATTTTTTTGTATTTTATAATCTGCGTAGCATCCTGCTACGGAATGATTGACAGTGGGGGATGTTTTCTCTATATTCTTCGCGGGTTGAAAGGAGTGCCTGTGGAAGGACAGTTTGTCCCAATAGATTTTATCCATCCGGTTTTAAATAAAGCGGTCCGGACGATCAGCGGTCACTATATCTTGAGCCAGGAAAAGCGTTTGTCCTATAACGGCCGGCTAGTGCTATATTTAATCGGCTGTGCGGTTGTGGACGCTTCCTGCTGCGGTCCGGGGGGCTGCACTTATGCGCTGGTGCCGGGGTACCTTAAAGAATGGAAATATAAGACCGGCCGTGATGATCTCTTTGTATCACGCGTGGAGCCGATCCGGGATGCGGACGTTCAGTCAGAGATCCGGCGGTTGATATTGAAAAAAGAATCTGTGCAGCAGGTGAATTTTGAATGAGCTTATGACTATTTGATTCTGTTTTTAGACAGGATTTACAGGATTAGTTGGATTTTCTCTTTTGAACGCTCTCCGGAAGAGAGCGTTCAAACCCCAATCGCCTACGGCGAATAAAAATGGAAATTATACGTGCGAATCCAAATAAGCTGTTTCAAATAGTTCTGAAACAAGCATCTTAAGATAAATAATTTTATAAACCATTTAATTCCGCTGAAAGCGGATTGAGTTTTCTCACTTCCATCTGGGAAGTGAGAAAGAAAAAAATAATCCTGAATAATCCTGTAAATCCTGTCTAATAAAGAAGATCTTTTTAAATATACCGTTGCAAAGGAGACCGCATGGTAGAAAAGGAAATCGGTGGTATCGGCTTTATTGCCGACAGGTGGCCTTTAGATCAGGAGAAATCCACTATCGTCTTTATGCATGGATCGGGCGGTACCGGCTATTTTTGGAAGGCACAGGTGGGAGGCCTTGCCGAGCACGTGAATACGGTGGCACTCGATCTGCCCGGCCACAGCCGAAGCGGCAAAGAAGGGAAAGATACCATTGAGAATTACGCTCAGGCGGTGCTTGAATTTATCGAGGCCGCTGATATCGCGCATCCGATCCCCTGCGGGCTGAGTATCGGCGGCGCCATAGTTATGCAGCTATTGCTTGATTATGCAGAACAATTCCAAGCCGGGATATTGATCGGTACCGGTGCTAAATTGAAAGTGATACCGATGATTTTTGAGAAAATTGAAAAGGACTACAGCGGATTCGTGGAGATGCTGTATAAACTCTCAGCATCGGGAAAAACTGCGCCGGAGGTGATCCAATCTTTCCGGGATGACCTGCAACAGTGTGATCCACGGGTTGCCTTTGGTGATTTCCAGGCCTGCAACCAATTCAATGTTATGGAAAGGCTGGGCGAAATAAACGTTCCGGTACTAATCATTTCTGCTGAAGAGGACATGCTGACGCCACCTAAATATGCCGATTTTTTAGAATCGGCCATTCCAAATACGACCCGTGCCCATATTCTCGATGCGGGCCACATCGCCCCGATGGAAAAACCCCGGGAAGTCAATCAGGCCATTATCGAGTTTCTGGAACACCACGGATTTTGATCATTGCAATCGAATTCAGTTCCTTGTATAAGCATACCTTTTGATAGGATTGAGCGGAGGCTTTAAAATGGCCGCAGACGGACGCAGATAAACGCAGACTTGATTTAATTTAGCCACAGACACACACGGACACACACTAACTTTTGTTCGGCTGACCCGCCGTCGCTAAAGCTATGGCGGGGCAAGCACTGGTCGAACAAAAACTGTCAATCGCTTCGCGATTAACTAAAATTGCTACCCTAAAGAATCTAATGGGCACTGTGTACACTATAGTTATTATTCCTTAACGAGTAATAAAACTTTATGCCCGTAGGGCATACAGTTTTTCCCTGGACAATGCCTGCCGCGGCGCAGCTCGTCCGCCATCGCTTAAAAGGCTTCGGCGCGACGGGTCAGAGCGAAGAGGGGTCGTCCAGGGAAAAGAACCTGTCTGTGTGGGTCTGTGGCTAATCAATTCAAACAGTTTGCAGCTGTCTGCGGTTAAAAATAAATCATAATAGTCAATAAATCCTGTCTAAAAAAAAATAGAACTTAGGAGGAAATTTAATGAGTGGTGTTTATGAGCGCTTGCGCGCGCGGCTGGACGAGTTGGCAGTCGGTTTGCCGGAAACTGAAAACAAAATCGAAATCAAATTGCTTAAACGTCTGTTTACCGAAACGGAAGCAGAATTTTTCGTGCAGCTTCATCCTATGCTGGAGGCGCCGGATGATGTCGCCGAACGGCTGAAAAGGGAGCCGGGAGAAGTTGCCGATTTGATGGAACAAATGGCGAAAAAGGGGTTGCTTTTTCGCAAACGCGATGGCGATCGGGTTCGCTATGCTGCCGTGCCTTATGTGGTCGGGATATTTGAATTCCAGGTTAAATCAATGGATAAAGAGCTTGCAAAGGAGATCGAAGATTATTTTAGAGCGGGTTACGGGCGCACCCTTCAGTCATTCAAGACACCAGTATTACGAACTATTCCGATAAATCGTCAGATGGTGGCCGATTGGCCGATTGCTCCATACGAAGATGTTCTGCAGATTGTTGAAGGCCATGACAAAATTGCAATTGCTCCCTGTATCTGTCGAAAAACCAGAAAATTGGCCGACCATGATTGCGAAAAACCCATGGAAAATTGCTTTTCGTTCGGATCCCATGCTGATTATTATGTTGAAAACGGTCTGGGTCGCTATATTACCAAAGATGAAGCCAAACAGATCATCATAAATAATGAAGAAGCCGGCCTGGTGATGCAGCCGTTCAATTCCAAAAAGGTTGGCGGAATGTGCAGCTGTTGTGGTGACTGCTGCGGGATGCTGCGCTCATTGAAAGAACAGCCGAATCCGGCGGAAGCCGTGCAGAGTAATTATTATGCCCAGGTGGATGAAGAGCTGTGCACGGGGTGTGAAACCTGCGTGGACCGCTGCCAGATGGAAGCCATTGAGGTGATCGACGGCATTTCCAACGTCCTCCTGAATCGGTGCATCGGCTGCGGGTTGTGTGTGACCACCTGCCCGACAGAGGCCATTCAACTCGTCAAAAAAGATGATGACATGCTTTACGACCCGCCCAAAAGTGGTGTGGAGACCTATATACGCATCATGCAGGAACGGGGTATCATTTAATGCAAAACTTGTTCTTAGCTTTTGAACAGGATTTTAAGGTGGCTCTAAATTAACCGCAGACGAACGCAGACATACGCAGACAGTATCTTTTCCTTGCTCGACCTGAGCAAGGAAAAACTGCTTGCCCTGCGGGCAAACAGTTTACTTTTAATAGGGTTATATCCTATCACAATGCTTATTATTGACTTTGGCAATTTAAAAAATAGATAAAAAAATTATCGCGAAGCGATTGACGTGTTTTTTGCCGGCCGGGTCGGCCGGTAAAAAGGTCTGCGGAAGTCCGCGTGCGTCTGCGGTTAATAAAAAAGTCAGTGTGAGTCCGTGTGGGCTTGCCGCGGCGACTTGTCCGGCGAAGCTCGTTAGAGTGAAGACGGAAGCTTTAAGCGAAGAGGGGTCCGTGGCTAAAAGAATCATTAAAACCTGCGTGATTAAAATGGAAAGTGAATTATGAAGGACGATAAAGGCCTATACTACTATCCCTTTCCTTTGAACAAAAAGGTGCGGATGTATGTACGTGAAGGGGTAGAAGAGATCTGGTTTCGGATGTGGAATTCAGAGGATCCGAAGTTATGGGATGAGCACGGTTGGATTCCCTACGATGCGATCAAAAAGGCCGAAGGAATGTATCAGGTAAAGGATTTTGACCCCAAACAGGCCTATGATATTCAAATCGCACAGGCACTGATTAAAGAGGACAAACAGTCCAAATAAAAATTATCTCAAAAATGCATCTAACGCCCAAGGGCTTTGTTGCAAACCGATTCGAAATACTCGAATACTACCGTG
>JASFIX010000400.1:0-4741 GCA_050122435.1 Desulfobacterales bacterium | reverse complement strand
CCTGCACTGGATCCTTTAGCAAAGACAATCATATCCGGAGTGACATCCCAATTTTCAATTCCAAAATTTAGTCCGGTACGACCAAATCCTGTCATAACTTCATCAGCAATAAACAATATATCAAACGCATCGCATATTTCTCGGATAATGGCGTAGTATTCTGCGGGAGGGGTTATGGCTCCACCGGCAGCGCCGACAACCGGTTCCGCAATAAATGCGCTAATATATTCCTCACCGATCATTTGAATGGTTTCCTTTAGCCGGTAAGCACAGGCGACATTACAAGCAGGATATTCACTTTTTTCAGGGCAGCGATAGCAATAGGGCGCGGGTATCTTCGGGTATGGCAAAAGGGAAGTCACATAATTTTTTCGACGTAATACATGTCCGGACATAGATAATGCTCCCATGGTTATCCCATGGTAGCTCAGCCAGCGAGAAATGATCAGCTCTTTTCTCACTTCATCGCGCTCTAAATAATATTGGCGTGCAATCTTGGCGGCCATCTCTGTTCCCTCCGAACCGCTGGAAACAAAAAAAACTCGATTCAGGTCTTCTGGCGCCATCTCGGCAATCCGTGCGGCCAGCATTTCAACAGGTTCGCTCGTAAAATGGGATCGAAAAACATATGCGACTTTTCCAGCTTGGTCGGCGTATGCTTCACCAATTTCCTTTACTCCATGACCAATATTACAAACCACCGGGCCTGAGCTTCCGTCAATGTAGCGCTTCCCCGATGAATCATAAAGATAAATCCCTTTGCCTTTCTTTACCGTTGGCGCAATTGATCTTAAGTTGTAAGGCAAAAAATGGCTATGTTCGATATTTCTTCCCATAATATAAATTCCTCAGAACGACACCCTCTATTTTGTTGGTGATTAATTCGGGTAGTCGCTATCTCCTTGATATCCCAATCACGTTGGGCAGAGGCCAAGAGACCGAGTTTTCATTGGCTGCTTTTGAGTTTGTTTCATAACTTCCGGTAAACTCCCATTCTCTATTGCCTGAGTTGATGTACAGCTGGGCCTGGGGCCCACCCTCGGTATACATGGCTCTTGAGATATTGAGCGGCAACTTTTTGAGGATATTAATCAGATCGTAGGTACTGTATAACGCGCGCACGTGAATAAATAAAACTTTATTCTGCTGATCGATCCCTATGGCTGATGTACTCCAGCGGCGCGCCTGGGGCTTCCAGACATTTTTTCCTTTGCACGAAATCATGCGTATGCTCTGTACCAGTGTTCCGTAATTTTGCTTCCAGGATTGGAAATCTTCGCACTCGCGGTCAATAATTTTGACCCGCGGGACCTTGGCGTTCTGCCGGTCAAATGCCAGGATGGTCATATCTTTTGACAACCGGGGGTTATTGGTGTGGACTTTTGTGTGCATCATCGACACACTGGTTTTAAAATCGGTTTGATACATACTGGGATTGATGGCGGCCACCAGCCCGTTTTGCCGGCACCACTGTTTGGGTGTCAGCGGGACGCCTTTTTTAACCCGCGACGCATTGAGCAGCTGAAATTGATAATGCCT
This sequence comes from Desulfobacterales bacterium, assembly GCA_050122435.1. GTDB lineage: Bacteria > Desulfobacterota > Desulfobacteria > Desulfobacterales > JAHEIW01 > JAHEIW01. The sequence goes on along the minus strand of JASFIX010000400.1, from coordinate 3,202 downwards.
GGGATCGATACGCAACACCCTCACAAGCGAATCCCCGCCTGCAGCCGCTTGGGGTGCCATAAAGATTCCCAGCTCGAGGCCTTTGTCAAGCTGCTGCCAGCCAGTTTTCTGATGGGTTTCTGCTACCCGGCGCTTTTGTTCGGCTTCACCTGTAGTTGCTGAGATAACTAGAATGATCAGCATTGATAAGGATTTTATGAGGAGTTTCATACAGAATTCTAAGTTGTATTCTACAAAATCAAATCGGATTTCGGGCCGGTTTTGTAATTATCCGTCTTATGGATCTGATATAGGACTCAAGCATAACCATGGTTTTGAACGGTTTTGTTATATCGTTACCTGTTGATTTGCCTGATGTTGGGAAATTTTAAACAGAAAAGCGCCATAAAGGCAAATTAAAATGTGTTGAAAAAAAGCGGAAGCCCACTTAACGGTTGCAGATGTTAGCAGGTTATAATCTAAGAAATAAATGGGGAATGGTGACATCGACTAACGTCGCGGGCCATTCCCCGTCTTTTTGAGATGGGTTCTAGATTTATGTTGTGGACAATTCAGAGGTACAAAACCCGCAACGGGTTGCCTTAATCGAAATTTCCGAGAAGCAATGGGGACATTCTTTGGTTGTCGGTTCTTCCGGAGGTGCTTCTTCTTCTCTTTTCATGGAGTTTATGCCTTTGATAAGCAGAAAAACAGCAAAGGCCACAATTATAAAGCTAATTATCGTATTAATAAACATGCCGTAATTGATGGTGACCGCCCCGGCCTTCTGAGCCTCTGCTACGGTGGCAAAGGGTCCGGCAACCGACCCCTGTTTAATTACTGCGAAAAGGTTGGAAAAATCAACGTTCCCCAGCAATAAACCAATCGGTGGCATAATGACATCGGCAACCAATGATTTAACGATTGTGCCGAAAGCGGCACCGATAATGATACCCACGGCCATGTCGACCACATTTCCCCGCATAGCGAATTCTTTAAATTCTTTAAACATTTTCCCCCTCCTTTCTTATTATCCTGAAGCCGATTTAAGGCTACCAATAAATGCAGTATAGGAAGTATTTGACTTCAAGGCATCTCAGCAGCCGCAGCCACAATCGCAGCCGTGATGGTGCGATGCTGCCTCTGATAGTGCTTTGATGACTTCGGTATTTTCGGGTTGTTCAATTCTTAAGATTTTTATATTCAGATGGAGAGCGTCCTGTTTTTCAAAAAGATTCATCATTGGTGGATGCAAGTGTTCAAATAAAGTGGATAATTCTTCCTTTTTTACCTTAATTTTAATCTCTTCGCCGGCAGCTTTATTCGCCAATTGATATTCAAAGGGGCACATACCGCCGGGTCCGATTCCAAAAATAAATTCAAATTCTGAGTCTGACGGGGCAAGATCCATGCTGTCGGCGGTGGTACCGGCCTGCAGCCGAAGGGTTACCTTTTTCAGGTTTGCTACTTTATTCATTTTTGTTGGCCTCAAGCTTATAAACACACGGTTTCGGGTGTCAGGTGTCAGCCATACGAGGCTGAAGACGTTGTGAATATCAGATTCTGTCTTCTGTTTGCTGACACCTGAACACTGACACCTGACATGATGTAATATGATACTCGTCTTATGAAATTTATCCTGAAACAGATGCCTCTATTTATCTTTTATAGATTCTATTCAATGTGCTTGGGCGGCTTGCCAATTTTATCCCCCAGGGCTCTTTCGCGGTTCTTAACGATCTGGCTGCAGATTTCAACTATGGCATTTTTAATCCACATCGACGTCTGGGAGTTTTCGGTATAATTGGCTTCACCGAATGATTGCACTCGTTTTTGTTTTTGCAGGTTATTCACCTGTGAAAATTCTCTGTTTGAACCCGGCTGATAAACAGCAAAGGTTCTGCCACCGAATCGGTTGATTAATGAGAATACCGGTATATCGCTGGGACCGTCGGCAATATATATCATGTTTTGAAATGGTACCCGGCGATCTGCGTCCGGTATCATCGCGTTTACATCAATATCCGGGATTTTATTGCTGCCTTTATTGATTTCAAATATTGCCCGGGTCTTCGTGGTGTTATCAAGCGCGTATGCAATTTGAGAGAGAATTTTGGGTTCTTCTGAGGAAGTTTTCTTGGCAGCATCTAGATAACCGGGAGGGGGGGCATCTTCGACGAATTCACAACCCCAGACACCTTCGACATGCGGTGCTATCTTGCTGCCCAGAACCATTTGACGCAAACCCGTCGAGACAATGTAATGTTCCAGCTGGATTTCATGCTGTGCATATTCCGGGTTGGTGGCCACAAATTGTTTTATTTTGTCAAAAAAATCAGGTAGTCCCTCATAAAGATCAATTTTAGCGCCCAGCTTCCTCAATCTGGCATTATTGAGACCTTTGAATGTGCCCTGCCGGGTGTAGGTTAATATGTGATTCAGGTATAACGTATCGGTTGAAATGAGGTCAAGACCGTCTTTTTTGTACTGGTTAGGCAGTTCTTCAACTTCTTTCCAGAATTTTTTGGGATCGACCCGGTACATTTCGAAAATCGGCGCCTGCATATAGTCGGGGCTCAGGGTTTTGTCAAAGTCCCAGATGCAGGCAATGATATTCTGGAGAAATAGGGGCTGGGTCATGCTAAATTTCCTTACGCTAGGATTGGCAACTTCATTACTTAATATAAAATGGGTTCCGGATCAAATTATTATTTAAGGTGTCGGGTGTCGGGCCTTCGCCGCGCCGCAGCGGCTACGGCCGCGCAGGCGGGTGTCAGGGAAAAAAGGACCCGGCTTCGCTATGTCGAGCTATGCCGCGGCAAGCTGAGTGCTGAGGACTAAGGACTGAGCAATAAATGATTCCTGACCTCTCTCCGACCTTTTCTATAGGACTTGCGTGCCCGACATAGCTATCGCGACGGCGGGTCGTTTTCCGGCCTGAATGGTCTTGCAGAGGCCTTGATATGTCCTTTTTCGGCTTGGCTGGCAAGCGTTTCGCCCCTTCCGATTTTGATATAGCTCAGACCTCAGCACTCAGTCTTCAGTCCTATCTTTTTAGGCCTGACACCTGAACACTGACACCTGAAACCTTTGGTGATGAGAGAAAGATGATTGCAGGCCAATAATTCTGTGATATATAATAAGAGTAATCTCGTCACCACCTTATTCAGAAAGGCTGAATTATGATCGAAAAAGTAATCATTATGGGGGCTGCCGGTAGGGA
>JASFIX010000399.1:0-4753 GCA_050122435.1 Desulfobacterales bacterium | reverse complement strand
AAAAAATCATCTTTTATTTACCAAACCGAAGGTTTTTCTGCCGGTGTACTGGTGTTAAAGGGCCGTATTGAGACCAGCTCATTAATATCTTTTTTTGAAAACAACATGACCAAGGATAATTGGCATATGATCAGCTCGTTTAAATCCAAACGAACCATGCTGTTGTTTCAAAAAGCCCATCGCTGGTGTGTAATGTCTATCACCGATGAAAGCTTTAATACCTATGTTGAAATTTGGGTGGCCCCAACCACCCAGGGCATCCAAACCGGCTTATTAAAATAAGCAACATTTCACTTGGCGTAAAGCCACCACTTGCCCCGGCCGTCTATCTGAGGCTCGATGGGTTTTAAGTGAGAACGCAAACCATTTACCATGATGAAAAACTTAATTAAAAATAAAAAGGTGATATTGGCTGTCTGTGGCGGGATTGCGGCCTATAAAAGCATTGAAATTTTAAGGCTTTTAAAAAAAGCGGATGCCGAGGTGCGGGTTATTTTAACCCAAAGCGCCCAGTGGTTTGTGGGGGTGACGACGTTTGAGGCCTTGTCGGGTCAGCCGGTTTTTAAGGATATGTTTCAAGAAGGCAGTGAAGCGTCTTTTCGGCACATTGATTGGGCCCGTGAGGCCGATGGTGTTATTATCGCCCCGGCCACTGCAAATATGATTGGAAAGTTGGCAAACGGTATTGCCGATGACCCCATGAGCACCTTTATGCTGGCGGTTACTTCACCGGTGTTGGTTTGCCCTTCCATGAATACCCACATGTACGCAAACCAAGCGGTTCAGCGAAATCTTGACACCCTCCGATCCGATGGATATGTTGTAATGGAACCCGGCTCCGGTCAGCTCGCCTGTGGCACCTCCGGTCCGGGAAGACTCCCCGAACCGGAAGAAATTTTTGATCGCTTTCTTGGTTGCCTGTCAGCCAAGGATCTGGCCGGCAAAAAAATACTTGTCACCGCCGGCCCTACCATTGAACCCATCGATCCGGTAAGATTCATCAGCAATCCCTCATCGGGAAAGATGGGCTTTGCCGTTGCCAGGGCGGCAGAGCATCGCGGCGCTGAAGTTACCCTCATTTCCGGCCCAACGCAGCTGGACGATCCGCTGAATGTGACCACGATCAGAGTTGGTACCGCACAGGAGATGGCTCACCAGGTTTACAAGCGAATGGAAGATGCGGATGTGATCATCAAGAGTGCGGCGGTTTCCGATTACCGACCTAAAGAAAGTAAATCCCATAAGATGAAAAAGGGAAAAGGCGAAATGGTTTTGCGGCTGCAGCAGAATGAAGACATTTTGAAAACACTTGGCCAGAAAAAGAAACATCAGGTCCTGATAGGATTCGCAGCTGAAACCAGGGAGCTGAAAAAAAACGCCACTCAAAAGCTGGCTCAAAAAAACCTCGATATCATTGTGGGTAATCTGGTGGGGTCGGCGGATTCCGGTTTTGAGTCCGACACCAACACGGTGACGCTTTTTTTCAAAGACGGCACCACCGAATCATTACCCACAATGGACAAAATGGAGGTTGCCCACATCCTGCTCGATCGGATGGTTGCCAAGGGGTTGAGCGCTACAACAGCTCCGAAACGCAAAAAAAAGGACTAAAACAATTTGCAGTGACAGCAAGATTTCAAATAACAGAAACCATTGATGCCTTAAAGCATACTTTTCAAGATTTAGCGGCGAAAGGGCATCAGGGATTTGATTGCAGCGCCGGCAGTCTTGAAAAACTGGCCGCCTGGGGAACGTCTCCCCAGCTTCTTTACGAAACCCTGCAGGATATTCGTCTGGACCTGGGAGATTGTCAGCGCTGCAGGCTTGCCAAAGATCGCAAAAACATTGTCTTCGGCACCGGCAGTTCCTCGGCGAAAATCGTATTTGTTGGGGAAGGTCCGGGATTTGAAGAAGATCAGCAGGCTAAACCTTTTGTCGGTCCGGCGGGGCAGTTACTGACCAAAATTATCGAAGCCATTCGGCTGAGCCGGGAACAGGTGTACATTTGTAACATTGTCAAGTGTCGCCCACCACGAAACCGCAACCCGCAACCCGATGAAATTAAGATCTGTTTTGAATTTTTAGATCGCCAGATTGCAGCCATCCAGCCGGCCTTTATCTGTGCCCTGGGTTCGGTTGCAGCCCAAACGCTCTTAAATACAGACGTGCCGATTTCCAGACTCAGGGGGCGGTTTCACGATTATAAAGGAATAAAATTGCTTCCAACCTATCATCCGGCTTATCTTCTGCGCAATATCGAAAAAAAACGAGATGTGTGGGAAGATATGAAGATGTTAATGAAGGAATATCCCTATGAAACTTAAATATTTGGTTGCCCTGCTGGTACCGCTTTGCGTTTTTTTTATTTTTGACAGCGCCCGAGCTGCCAAAGACGATATTTACATTGTTGAAATTGCCGATGCGATCAGTCCGGGGATTGCGGAATTTATCAAAAACAGCATTGAAAAGGCCGAAACAGAACAGGCCGCCTGCATTATCATCGAACTTGATACGCCCGGAGGGCTGGCCGAATCCATGCGACTGATCATTCAGGATATTCTTGGCAGTAAGGTGCCGGTAGTTGTCTATGTTTCACCGCCTGGAGCCCGGGCGGCCTCGGCAGGTGTCATGATTACGATGGCGGCTGACATTGCCGCCATGGCTCCCGGTACCAACATCGGAGCGGCCCATCCCGTTGGTGCTGGCGGCAAGGATATCAGCGGCAAGATGTCGGAAAAGGTGATCAACGATATGGTTGCCCATGCCAAGAGTGTTGCCGAGGAACGCGGGCGCAACAAGGAATGGGTAGAGCAGGCGATTCGGGAAAGCGTCTCGGTAACCGAAACAGAGGCCTTAAAAGAAAATATCATCGATCTAGTTGCCAAAGACATTGATGACCTAATTCGGCAACTCAAGGGCCGTAAAATCAAGGATAAAGGCGTTTTAACACTGGATAAGGCCCAGAAGGTGGTGGTCAAACCGAGCATGCGGACCAAAATTTTAAAGACAATCAGCAACCCCAATATCGCCTATATTTTGTTAATGATCGGATTTGCCGGCCTTTATTTCGAACTGTCGCATCCGGGTGCGATTTTTCCCGGAGTGATCGGCGGTATTGCCCTTGTTTTGGCTTTTTTCGCTTTGCAGACCTTGCCGGTCAATTATGCGGGTATATTGCTGATTATCTTGGCAATTATCTTTTTCATTATGGAGATGAAGATTTCCAGCTACGGGCTTTTAAGTGTGGCCGGTATCATCTCGTTGCTTTTAGGGTCATTAATGATGTTTAAAGATACCGGCCCGGATATGAGATTGTCATTGAAGGTTCTGCTGCCAACCATTATTTTGATTTCCGGTTTTTTTGTTTTTGTTGCCGGTCTGGTATTTCGCGCTCAAATGGCCAAACCCAGGACCGGAACAAAGGGACTGGTGGGGGAAATCGGCATTGTCAAAAAAGCGCTTACACCGGAAGGCAAGGTTTTTGTTCATGGTGAGCTGTGGAATGCCAAAGCTGAAAAGACGATCGATGAAGATACCAAAGTTCGAGTCGTCAATGTTGTCAATTTAATGTTGGAGGTCGAGCCTTTGGACGAACATCCCGCTGCATAATCCAATTTATGCCGCTTCTCAGATTTTTCAACATCGGCATTTAGGCAGCCAAACTTGAGATTTAGCGCCTAAATATGGTAAATCATATAGATTCAGCAAACTGCATTACGAACCACTCATAAAAGGAGGATTGCATGAGTTACTTTACGCCTGTTGCCATCCTGGTGCTTGTCATCTTTTTCCTGTCGGCAGCACTAAGGATACTCAACGAATATGAACGCGGTGTGATATTCAGGCTGGGGCGGGTAATCGCCGCCAAAGGTCCGGGCCTGATCATATTAATTCCGCTCATTGATAAAATGGTAAAAGTGAGCCTGCGTCTGGTGGCCATGGATGTAGATCCCCAGGACGTGATCACCCGGGACAATGTATCGGTAAAGGTCAATGCGGTTATTTATTTCAGAGTGATCGAGCCCATCAAAGCAATTGTAGAAGTCGAAAATTACAGTTACGCCATGTCTCAGCTGGCTCAGACAACGTTGAGGAGCGTGTGCGGTCAATCTGAACTCGACGATCTTTTGGCCGAAAGGGAAAAGATCAACACCGAACTGCAAGAAATCCTGGACACCCATACCGACCCGTGGGGCATTAAAGTCGCCACCGTTGAGCTCAAACACATTGATTTGCCCGGGGAGATGCAACGGGCAATTGCACGACAGGCTGAAGCTGAGCGGGAACGACGGGCCAAGGTGATTAATGCCGAAGGTGAGTTTCAAGCGGCCAGCAAACTGGCTGAGGCCTCTGAGATCATCGAGAAACACCCCACGGCATTGCAACTAAGATATCTGCAAACAATGAACGAAATGTCGACCGAAAGTAATTCAACGACGATCTTCCCGATTCCGATTGAGCTTTTCAAGCCATTTGTCCGTTTTTTTGAAAAGGGTGATAAAGAATAATTGACACCATAATGGAATTTGGTTATTGAATTAAGCTTTTTTATTTGATATCAAAAGGTTCTAAGTTTCGTCTTAAAATTGGCCAGCTGAAATATATCCGCGTGATCCATGGGCGGGGGCTTTGTAGCCTCCGCTTGTAGTTTCAACAAAAGAAAGAAGGAGAATAGATCAAAATGACCCAGAAGTCGGAAGAAACCAACGAGAAGCCGGAGGAAACCAAGGAAAAAGCGGCCGAAGCAGAAGAG
>JASFIX010000398.1:0-4762 GCA_050122435.1 Desulfobacterales bacterium | reverse complement strand
GAAGCGCTGGATGATTTTTTATCTCAGACCCGCATCCTCATCTGCATGCTGCCTTTGACTCCGAAAACAAAGGGCATATTAAACCAAAAAACTTTTGCAAAGCTGCCCGCCGGCGCCTATGTGATTAATCTCGCCCGGGGACAGCACCTGATCGAAAAGGACCTGGTCGCTGCTATCGATTCCGGTCACCTGGAAGGCGCCTGTCTGGATGTGTTTGAGGTCGAACCCCTGCCTGAAGATCACCCCTTCTGGAGCCACCCCAAAATTTTTATCACCCCCCATATCTCCAGCCTTACGTATCCCAGAGCAGTGGCACCGCAAATCATTGAAAATTATCAACGCACCAAAACCGGCGACCCCCTGCTGCATGTCGTTGATATAGAACGCGGTTATTAAAACCGTGTCGAAAGGGTTGGTATTAAAGACCGATGATCTCAAGTCGCGATATCAGCAGCTCAAAATCAGCCCGCGGAATCTGCTCCCAAGCGGTGGAGGGTCTGAATTGAAGTGATGATTTGGCGTCCGGCGCAAAGAACTTGCCGGATTGAAGTTCGGGTTTGCTGAGCCGGTATTGAAACTCATCTCCCAGATCCAGAAGCAGATCCAGATCGTCGGCGTCCTCCAGCAGTTCCACCAGAAGAATGTTTTGAACCCGGCCGCTGCCTTTCAGGTATCGCTGGCCCTGCGGTCCTGCATAGACCTCAATAACGGCATCCTCAACCTCAACCGCACGGTTGTCCGGTGCCATGATAAACGCCTGTTCCACTGCATATTCACCTTCGACAAACGGGATCCAATCGGCCATATCCATTTTCCCTCTGTGTACAACGGCATTAAGGTTGCGTTCGCCTGGAATTTAACACAATTTGGATCACTACAGTCAAGAGTTACTTGCTATTGGAGGACCAGATTTGATATGGATCTAGTTTCTAAAATTAGCGTTTCAAATTTCCGCAAACCCGGACAGTCAACGCTGACGCGGGCAGAATGGAAGGCCATGATCTTTTCACGAAAGAAAACTGCAACTTCACGTATATTCTATGGCTGGTATGTGCTCGCCGCCAGTTTTTTTCTCCTATTTTTCCAATCCGGCGCTCGTTTTTCTTTCGGGATCATGTTCAAGCCCATGGCTGCCGAAATGGGCTGGAATCGAACATCGATTTCATTGACCTTTTTTCTCAATACGGTATTCTTCGCCCTGACCCTGAGCCTCGCCGGGAAGCTTTACGACCGCTACGGACCCCGCATGGTAATTTTGGTTTCAACTGTGCTGCTGGCAGCAGGTTACATCAGCACATCCCAGGTTTACTCCTTGTGGCAATTCCACCTTTTTTACGGTGTTATCACCGCAGTGGGTCTCGGCGGTGCATCGGTTCCGCTAATTGCAGCCTTGATGAGCAAATGGTTTGCCAGACGCAGAGGCCTGGCCATCAGCCTGGCCCTATCAGGTAATTGTCTGGGCCAATTCGTAATGGTTCCCTTTGTCAACTGGTTTGTATTAGCCTATGGTTGGCGGTTCTCATACGTTCTCCTGGGCATTATCATTCTGGCCGGGAATATCCTGCTGGTCTTAACGGTGATAAAAGGCGATCCTGAAGAAATGGGCATCAAACCGTATGGGCACGATCCGGTCGATGCGGCTGCTAAACCCGAAAATCCCAACAACACCATTCCCCAGCCAAACGATTTGAGCCTGTTGCAGGCCAGCAAAACACGATCATTCTGGTTTTTTTTGCTCTTTATGTTGATTTGCGGCAGCGGTGATTTTCTGGTGGCCGCGCACCTGGTCCCGGTGGTAACCGATTCCGGTGTCTCCCCCACCTCGGCGGCCAACATGATGGCCTGGTTTGGCCTTTTGAGCATGGGGGGGATTCTGATTGCCGGGCCCGCTTCAGATCTAATCGGCAACAAAATTCCTATCGCCCTCACTTTTGTTCTGCGGCTGATACTGTTTCTGATGATCTTGAAATATCCCAGCCCCATCACCTTTTTTATTTTTGCCATCGGCTTTGGGTTTACCTTATTGATTACCGCACCGTTGACCACAACTCTGGTTGGGCGACTTTACGGATTTACACATGTGGGCCTGATTTCAGGCTTTATTACCACTATCCACCATCTCGGTGGCGGCTTCTGGGCCTTTATGGGTGGAGCCATCTTTGACAGAACCGGCAGTTATCAAATCACCTTTACACTTTCGGCCTTTCTGGCGTTCATCGCCATTATCAGCACTCTGGCCATAAAAGAAAAAAGACACACTATAAACTAAAGGCCCCGATTTTGATGATTTTGTTTGCTTAAGGTTGGTTTACCGTGAAAAATTCCCCGCTGCAACAGAACGTCAGACCAGCGAAACACCCGCCGGGACGAAACAAAGGCTTTTTGCAAGTCTTCAAGTTTCTTGTCAGAATTTTGCTGCTACCATTTTTTCATCTCGAGACAGATGGCTTGCATAATCTGCCCCGGGAAAGTGCCTTTATCCTTTTGCCCAAACACCAGCGCTGGGAAGACATCCCGTTGCTGGGCCTCGCCACGCCGCGTCCACTTTATTATATTGCCAAATATGAACTATTCAAAAATGCCCTGAGCCATTGGTTTTTCAGCGCAATGGGCGGCATCCCTTTGAACCGCCAGCGTCCACTTGAAAGCCGCCGCTATTTACAGGCCACCATTCAACTACTTGAAAAAGGCGAAGGGGTTGTGATTTTCCCGGAAGGGACCTATTACCGCAACAAAATGGGACCCGGCCAGACCGGCATGGTAAGATTTGTGCTTTCGCGGCTGAAGCTTCCCTTCATTCCTGTCGGCATCAATTATGCGGTCAACGGATGGCGAACCCGGGTTCGCATAAACTTCGGCAAAGCCTTTCATAGCGATCCGACTATAGCCGCAGACGCCTTTGTAAGTCGTATGATGAGAGAGATTGCCGCGCTTTCAGGGTTGACAATCGATTAGGAGTTGGTCCGGAAGGGGACATCACCAATTTATAGACCCGTCTAACTTTCATCCCGCAAGAATTCACCGATGCTCCATAGGCCTGAATTTAAATTATTATTTTAGTGATTGTTATAGTCATTTAAGTATGAATTGAATCACTTGAGTTAGATTTAGTAAATAAATCAAAAAAACTGTTGATTCATTTAAAAGAGTACTATATGGAACTTTTCTAGCGGACAAACGCCGGTTTTACCGGTCGTCAGCAGCAACTCCCTCCCAGTATCTTTCTAGCCAAGAGAAGCAGGAAGTCAAAATTTAACAAGTAAACGTTAGCTCGATGGTGAAAAAATGGATGCGATATTCAAACCGTTGCGCCACGCGGTCACAGCAACCAAGTACTTTCACGACAATTGGGGTACGCGCTCAGGTATTGACCGCCGTCAAAAAAATGGATTATACCTGGGTCCGGAAAGAAGGGTACGCACCGAACGCCGCAGTGGATTTGACCGCCGCCGGCTTTCTTTTGTCAAAAGAAGAGCAGTGATGGACTTAAGGGAAGCCTACAGAGACTTATAGCCAGAACGATTTAAAAATTTGAAATAAAACAGACAGGGTATCGAATGCCCTGTTTTTTTTTGACTTATCTTTACTCTATTTTACTTTAATTTTCTCTATTTTACAGATTTTTACTCTAGTAAAATGAAGCCTTTGAAGGAAAATTCCGCGATTCAAAAAAAATATTATGGCCGACCTTAAAAAAGCCGACTGCACTAACTGGATGGTGATGGTTATATTTGAAAAATATTTTGATCGGTATACCGATGATGCCGGATGAATTTGGTACTTGAATATAATACGATTCAACTCTATAATCTCAACCCGCACCCAAGAATCTTTCAACAGAAACCGCTATTCGGAAGTTTTTAGAATCATGGCTGAGATCAGACCATTCAAATCGTGGCGTTACAACCTATCATTATTAAAAAATATCGGGGAGCTAACCTCACCGCTGTTTGATGTGGCTTCCAAAAGGCAACGTGAGGCGCTTTACGATAATCCGCTCAACAGTATTCACCTCTCAATTCCCCGGGGGGATCAGCCGGCAAAAAACGCGGCCTCGGTTTTGAATGAATGGAAGCAGAAAAATTATCTTGTTCAGGATCCGGTTCCCGGTATTTACGTATATTATCAATATTTTTCTTTACCGTCTGAACCCAAACCCTATTGCCGCAAGGGGTTTATCTGTAAGATCAGAGTCCACGAATGGCGGGACAACATCATTTTAAGACATGAAAACACGATGGATGAAGCCGTCGATGGGCAGATCGAACTGCTGACTAAAACCCGGCTGAACGCCAGTCCGACCCACGGGCTATACACGGATGAATCGTTTGAGCTGGAACCGTATATGGATGCCTGCATCCAGGACCCGATTTGCGAAGCAGAGAATTACCAGGGGGTAAAAGATGTGATGGGTATTATCCAGGATGAATCCATTATTGCCAAATTTGTTGAACGGTTAAAAGACGAGCAGGTGATTCTGGCTGATGGCCATCACCGCTATGCAGGTTCATTGGCGTATATGAAGCAGCAAATGGCCAACAACCCGGCGCATACGGGCAATGAGGGTTACAATTTTCACTTGATTTGGCTCACCAACACTGAAGCCAACGATCTTCGAATACTGCCGACGCATCGTTTAATTAAGGATCTGGATAATTTTGATGAAAGCGAGATCATCAAAAACTTCGAACCGAATTTTAGGATTAAAGCGGTGGCGGATCCCGGTGAAATCCACGAGTTCATCCTGGGCAAACCCTGGACT
>JASFIX010000397.1:0-4771 GCA_050122435.1 Desulfobacterales bacterium | reverse complement strand
GTATGCTGAGAACAACGACTTTCCCGATCGGCCTGACGCTTGATGCATCCATTAATCTATTTAGAATAGACATGTAATCCCGCTTCGCGGGACCCTTGGGCCTGATCTGAGATTTTGAAACCACTTCTATATAGTTATATCGGCCGTTTGGTATTAAAACTTAAGCCTTTGTTTTAGCATCTAAAATTCCCGTTTATTTTTTATATTTAAGGATCAGAAGATTTGAAGATAACAGCGGTGAACAAAATTAAGGGGGATAGAGGAGACTTGATAATATTGATCGGAGATCAGCGGTTTTAAGAAAATTTGTTTTATACCTTGTTTAGGCGACTCCGGAAAATCCCATAAATTGATCAAATTTGGGGTTCATTTTGTTTCCATAGGCGTCTTCTCCGGTGAATGTAAATTCAATATGGGCCGGATCGATGGTGCCGTCTCCTGCGGAGTTCTGTTTGACATCAAAATAAACGGTAGCCGTTAAATTATCTTCATCATAATAGACGCTTATGGGAATAGGGGACAAGTTAACTTCGGTATCCGCAACCGGTAAGCCGTAATTGTATGCCTGGCCGGCCCCGCTCTGGGTCGAACGGCCGATATTCCAGTTGAGCACATTTTCGACGGACTCGCGGTCCATTTCTTTGTCGAACTGAAACTTCATCGTAAATGTTTTTTCCGCATCTGGCGTTGCCAGATACGCATCCAAAGCCGACAGAGGGGTTTTCCAGGGCAGCATGTAATTAAAGCTCGCCTCGGCAAAGGAAAACATAAATTTCGGGGGATCCACCATGTACATGTGGCGGCTGAGGGTATCAGCCAACTCCGGTGCCATCGGCTCGAGGATGTCTACGATCCGCTGGGCCTCATCCATTTCCCCCAGATCCGCATAGGCATACCCCATCTCGGCGTAACCATCATAGAATCTGGGATCGACGCGAATGGCTTCTTTAAACTGCAAAATGGCGTCTTCATAGCGGCCCTGTTTGCTGAAATTCAGGCCCAGGCCGTAATATCCAGCGGGTTTGTCGGGTTCCATGCGCAAAACCGTATTAAATTCCCGATCTGCCTCTGAATGCCGTCCGGCATTCAAATACGCCTGCCCCAGGGCGTAATGATTATCGGAACTCGACCAAATTTTGACCGCTTTTTCATAGGTTTCAGCGGCTTCGTCATAGCGGCCTTCGGAAAAGTAGAGGTTGCCCAAACTGATGTGAATGTCATCCCGATCGGGGCTTCGGCGAACGGCGTCCTTATAGGCTTTGATCGCACCTTCTGTATCGCCCAGGGCCATATACGCGTTGGCCATATAGCTGGAGGCAGAGGTTGAATGCGTTGAGTTCGGTGCCAGGCCGATCGAGCGACGGAATTCTCTGATGGCGCCTTCATAGTCCTGCCGTCGATAAAGATCGATCCCCTTTGAAAGTGCATTATTGGCCAACGATTCCAGTTGAGCGGTCTGCGGAATCGTCGCTGAGAACATGTCGAAATTTCCAACACTTAAGAATTCCATATTCATACCTATCCGGATAAACTCCTATCCAAAGTTTTTATCGGCAGATTGCCCGCTCGGCTTTAGATTTTTATTTATAAATAGTTTCAGTTGCTTACATGAAGATTTGTCCAAGATTATCTGCTTTCAGGGCCCGGATAGGCAAATTTTTCAAACTTTCTGTCATGATTTTGACTTTTTTGCCATATATAGAAAGTAAGAAAATATAAGTAGTTGAAATTATATAGAAATTAAAAACAAATCGGTGGCATATATATTGCTTTATTAAGCCAATCGATCATCTGGAATTAAAAGTGAGATGTCTAAGAGAATCAAAATTATTCGAAAAAAATGTTTTTCGGGGTGCAAAATTGTGCGGGATTGCAGGCTACAAAACGATTCGCACTAGAGATCCGGCCATTTTACGCCAAATGGTGAATGCGCTTTATCATCGTGGTCCGGATTCCGAGGGTTACTTTCACGGCCAGTACTTTAGTGCGGGCATGCGCCGTCTTACAATTAATGATCTATATACCGGCGACCAGCCACTTTTCAATGAGGATAAGTCTGTTGTGCTTTTTTACAACGGAGAAATTTATAACTATCCTGAATTGAGAAAAGACCTGGAATCAAAAGATCACCATTTTAGGACCCATTCGGATGGAGAAGTAATCTGCCATTTATATGAAGATTTGCAGGAGAACTTGTTTGAAAAAATCGATGGAATGTTCGCAGTCGCACTTTGGATAGAGACTGAACAAAAGCTCATACTTGCGAGAGACATTCCCGGAGAAAAGCCGCTTTACTATATTAAAATTTCCGACAACGAATTGGTTTTTGCTTCTGAAATTAAAAGCCTGCTTAAATTTCCCGGTTGGGTAAAAGAATTAAATTTACAGGCGTTATGGGATTTTCCTACTTTCCTTTGGATTCCGGAACCGGAGACTGTTTATAAATCAGTGATGGCCCTGCCACGGGGCCATATTCTTATCGCCGATAAATTCGGAATTCGTATTCGCCCATACGGTAACAAGTTCAATCAAAAAGAAATTCCTTTGGAAGAGGCATCTGTTATTCAAGAGACCCGCCAGGTTGTTACAGAAGCGATACATTCCAGACTGATGTCTGATGTGCCTGTTGGAAGTTTTTTAAGTAGCGGATTGGATAGTTCAATTGTCACCTCAGTAGCGGCAAGTATTTTACCTGATCTGAAAACATTTACCATAGGGTTTGAAAACGTTCTAGATCCATATCATGGGACTGCTGACGAGTCCTTTCATGCAGAAGCATTTGCTGATGATTTGGGTTTGGAGCATCATACCATTCGGGTGAGCGCAGAAGATTTTAAAAATGACCTGTTAAAATTTTGCATTCACTCCGATCAACCATTTTCAGTATCATCAGGACTCGGAATTTTATCCGTTGCCAGGGCGGCTAGAGAAAAGGAGGTTAAAGTTTTACTCAGCGGAGATGGAGCAGATGAATGTTTTGGTGGCTATTCATGGTACGTCCATTTAGATCAACAGAATACGATTGATCACGATTTTTCGGATGAGGATTCCGATATTTCTTTTCAGAATTTTGGTTTAAATCTTTCGGAACGTTTAAATCAAATAACAAAATACTCTCCACAGAAGCGCGCTTGGGCCTGGCATTATTATGCAGCTGAATCGGAGAAAAAGCGGTTGTACAATAAAGAGTATTTCGGGTCCGTAAAAACTTCTTTGCACAATTTCTATGAGTTTAATCCAGATGATATATGGCAGCCCGAGGATTTTATCAAACAAGATCGGCAATTTTATTTCCCCAATGAAATGCTTAGAAAAGTAGACCGTATGACAATGGCATTTTCAGTCGAGGGCCGAACACCTTTTTCCGCCCCTTCTGTATTGGCGCATTCAGATAAACTGAAATATTCCCATATGGTCAGAAACAATTCATTAAAATGGGCGCTGCGTGAAGCTTTTTCTCATATATTGCCTAAAAGTGTCTATTTGCGACCCAAACATGGATTTAATGTGCCGATTGACCACTGGTTGAAAAATGAATGGGGCTACCTGGTCGAGGAAACATTCTGCAGTAACTCGGCCCTGATGAAATTAGGATTGATCCATGAAAAAAGCCGAGATTCTGCGATTCAAATGATAAATGACCCGCACCGTTTAAACGGTCATACTATTTTTTCGTTTATTATACTGAACCTCTGGATAGAAAACGTCTATGGAAATCATTGCTGAAATTGGTCAGAATCATAATGGAGATATGAGCTTAGCGTGTGAGCTCATTCATGCGGCCAAGGAAAATGGCGCGGATGTGGCAAAATTTCAACTGTATGACGCTAAAAAGCTTTTTACGCCCACAAATAACGAATGGTATGAATATAATTGTAGGACGGAGATCAAATTCCAAGATCTTCAATTATTGGTCCAAGAATGTAATAAGGTTCAAATTGAATTCATGGCATCAGTTTTTGATGTCGAGCGTATCGCCTGGCTGGAGAAAATTGGCGTTTGCCGATATAAAATTGCTTCACGTTCGATATTCGACACCCGCTTAATTGAAACCATCACTGCTACAGGTAAACCTATCATAGCTTCATTGGGAATGTGGCGTGAGCATAAATTGCCCCCCATACAGACCAATGCCGAAGTTCATTTCTTATATTGCGTATCCAAATATCCAACCCCTCTGGAGGATGTGAGGCTAAAAGAGGTTGATTTTGAAAATAGGTATTCAGGAATTAGCGACCACACGGTAGGTATTACAACAGGACTTGTTGCTTTTTCTCGCGGAGCCGAGATTTTGGAAAAACATTTTACCCTAGACAAAAAAATGTATGGGCCTGATCATATGTGCAGTATGACACCTGATGAATTAGGTACACTAACTGCCTTCCGCAAAGAAATATCGTTGTGTCTTTAAGTAGGTTTTGTTCGAAAACATGAAATAATCGGAGTTGTATCGGTAGAAGTCTAAAAAAATTAAATCCTATGAATAAGCCATTAATTACTGTCTATATTGCATCGCACAATTATGGAAAGTTTCTAGAACATGCCATTGAAAGTGTTTTAAAACAAACTGTGGATAATTGGGAATTGCTTATCATTAATGATGATTCCCATGATGATACTGAAGAAGTAATGAAGCTGTATGCAAGTGACCCGCGTATAAGATTATATAAAACAACTGGTATTGGCCTTCCAGCTGTTTGTAATTTGGCATTAAAAAAAGCCAAGGGAAATTACATAATTAGATTAGATGGTGATGACTTTTTTGATGAAA
>JASFIX010000396.1:0-4771 GCA_050122435.1 Desulfobacterales bacterium | reverse complement strand
ATGGCCGGGTGATAACCGGGACCAATAAACGGCCGTTGAAGTCGCTGAGCGACACCTTGAAAGGCAAACAGGGCCGTTTTCGACAGAACCTGCTGGGCAAACGCGTGGATTATTCCGGAAGGACCGTTATTACCGTCGGACCGGACTTAAGGCTGCATCAGTGTGGCTTGCCCAAAAAAATGGCGCTGGAACTGTTTAAACCGTTTGTTTATTTTCGACTGGAACAAAAGGGTCTCGTCTCGACCGTAAAAAGTGCCAAGAAAATGGTGGAACGCGAAATTCCGGAAGTCTGGGATACTCTCGACGAGGTCGTAAAAGAATATCCGGTATTGTTGAACCGGGCTCCCACGCTGCATCGGCTCGGCATTCAGGCGTTTGAACCGATATTGATCGAAGGTAAAGCCATTCAGTTACATCCGCTGGTTTGCACGGCCTTCAATGCCGACTTTGACGGTGATCAGATGGCCGTCCACGTTCCGCTATCGGTTGAATCACAGATCGAAGCCCGGGTGTTGATGTTATCCAGTAACAACATCCT
Source organism: Desulfobacterales bacterium (assembly GCA_050122435.1). GTDB lineage: Bacteria > Desulfobacterota > Desulfobacteria > Desulfobacterales > JAHEIW01 > JAHEIW01. The sequence goes on along the minus strand of JASFIX010000396.1, from coordinate 4,233 downwards.
GTCACCGGCCAACGGAAGTCCGATTATTGTACCGAGCCAGGATATTGTATTGGGCACCTATTATATGACCCGGGGGGTTGCCGGTCGTAAAGGCGAAGGCAAAATCTTTGCCAATAACGAAGAGGTCCAGGCTGCCTATGATGCCAAAGAAGTTGATTTACACGCCAACATTACGCTTCGCCTGCACGGCAAACGTTATGAGACAACGGTTGGCAGAGTACTGATGTGGGAAATCATCCCTCAGGTCGATATTCTGGAATTGCGCCATATCCAGGTGGGCACTGAAGAAGAAGCGGCCGAGGTTTCTGAACAGCTCCAAAATGGTAAGGCGGTTGCCGGTCTGGTTAAAAAATATTCCCAGAGCCCGGATAAAGAAAATGGAGGGCTTATTGGAAAGTTTAGTTTCAACGAGTTTCGTAGTTTATTCAGCTGCCAGGAAGCCGATATCGAGGCCGTCTTTTCGCTTAAGACCGGTGATTGCAGCAACGCTATATTTGCTGATAATTCCTACCATTTCTTTGAGATTATATCCAAAGATCCTGCCATCCCTTACGATATTGTCAATGAAGTGATGGATAAAAAGATGCTGCGTCAGCTGGTGGATTACGTCTACCGGAATCTGGGGCCTAAAGCCACGGTTATTCTGTCGGATCGCCTCAAGAATATCGGATACAAATATTCCACTCAGGGGGGTCTTTCGATTGCAATTGACGATATGATCATTCCGGCGGCCAAATGGGATATCTTAAATCAGGCGGAATCTCAGGTGGCGGAGATCGGGCGACAATATACCGAGGGCCTGATTACCCAGGGAGAAAAGTATAATAAGATTGTCGATATCTGGGCCAAAGCCACTGATGATGTTGCCAATGAAATGATGGAGTCCATGAAATTGGAGCGCGCTGTAGAGAAAAGCAGCAAAACGGCAAAGAAAAAGAAAGGGAAGCAAAAAGTGAGTCATGCTGAAAGTTTCAATCCCATTTTTATGATGGCCGACTCCGGCGCCAGAGGCAGCAAAGATCAAATGCGCCAGCTTGCCGGGATGCGGGGTCTGATGGCCAAACCCTCTGGGGAAATTATTGAAACGCCGATTAGCGCCAATTTCCGGGAAGGACTTTCAGTGCTGCAATATTTCATCTCGACTCACGGTGCGCGTAAAGGATTGGCTGATACGGCTTTGAAAACTGCCAATTCCGGATATCTGACCCGCCGGCTGGCCGATGTTGCCCAGGACTGTGTGGTTACTGAGCCCGACTGCGGAACCACAGCGGGCGTTGAAGTCGAACCGTTGATGGAGGGTGGTGAAATCATCCAGCGATTGGGTGAACGTATCTTGGGTCGGACCCTGGCGGAAGATATCCATGATCCATACACGGACGAGGTGGTGACAAAAGCCGGCGATGACATTGATGAGGCTGCGGTCCAGAAAATTGAAGAAACCGGCGTCTCCAATGTTAAGATTCGATCGGTTTTAACCTGTAGAGCCAAAACAGGGGTATGCAGCAAGTGTTACGGCCGCGATCTGGCGCACGGACGCCCGGTGGAAATCGGTCAAGCGGTCGGGATTCTGGCGGCCCAGTCCATTGGTGAACCGGGCACCCAGTTGACCATGCGTACCTTTCATATCGGCGGTACCGCCAGCCGACGGGTAGAGCAGGCGGACATTCGTGCCCGCACCGACGGAAAAATCAAGTATGTCGACCTCAATGTGGCCCAAAACTCAGAAGGTCAGCTGGTGGTGATGAACCGCCGGGGCGGTAAATTTACCATTATCAGCAAGACCGGACGTGAACTGGAAACCTTTCCGGTTATTTACGGTGCCCATATTCAGGTCAAAGACGGGGGCAACGTCAAAGCGGGTGATCTGCTGGCCACCTGGGATCCTTTTACGACCCCGATCATCTCCGAAATCGATGGAACCGTTAAATTTGGTGACATCGTTGCGGGGCAGACCATGCAGGAAAAGGTGGATCCGGTAACCGGCAAGTCGAGCCAGACAATCATTGAATCCAGAAGTGGTGACGAACGTCCGCGCATATCCATCAAGGACGCCGCCGGCAAAACGGCCAAGCTGCCGGGATCATCGGCAATGGCTCGTTATATTTTACCGGTCAATGCCATTTTGCTGGTAGAGGAAACCGATAGCGTGAAGGCCGGTGACGTGGTTGCCAAACTGCCAAGGGCGACTACCAAGACCAAAGACATCACCGGTGGTTTGCCCCGGGTCGCCGAGCTTTTCGAAGTCCGCAAGCCGAAAGAAGTGGCGGTGTTAAGCGAAATTGACGGATATGTTTCGATCTCAAAAAGCACCAAAAAAGGCAAGCAGAGAGTGACCATTACACCTGTTGATGTCGGTGATAAGAAGGAATACCTGATTCCGCGGGGTAAGCATATTAATGTGTACGAAGGTGATTATATTCGTGCCGGTGAGCCGTTGATTGGCGGGTCAGCGGTTCCCCAGGACATTTTAAGCATTAAAGGCGAGGTCGCACTGGCGCGTTATCTGGTTGATGAAGTTCAGGAGGTTTACCGCCTACAGGGTGTTCGTATCAATGATAAGCATATCGAGGTGATTGTCCGTCAGATGATGCGACGGGTGAAGGTTTTAACTGTTGGTGATACCGATTTTATCACCGAAGAACAGGTTGATCGTGTCAAATTTGAAGAGGCCAATAAGGCCGTGATCGAAAAAGGCGGCAAGCCGGCTACGGCGGAGCCGCTGATTCTGGGGATCACCAAGGCATCTTTGAGTACGGACAGTTTTATTTCGGCAGCTTCATTTCAGGAAACAACCAAAGTTCTCACGGATGCCAGTGTTTCCGGAAAGGTCGACAGTTTGAGAGGACTCAAAGAAAACGTGATCATGGGTCGCCTCATCCCTGCCGGAACGGGTTTGAGAGCTTACGATGATGTTGCTGTCGAAATGGCTGACTGAATTAAAGCGATTCATCTTCGTCATGAGCAAGGCCATGAATTTTTATTGTGAATTTTAACAAAACACTTGACAATCGTATGTTTACTGTATAAATACGGACATTTTACCAAGTTTGGAATCTTAGAACAGAAAAGGATCGTCTGGAGATTATGCCAACCATTAATCAACTCGTTCGTAAGGGCCGAAAGACTGCCAAAAGAAAAGTTACGACGCCGGCACTGAAGGGAGCGCCCCAGAAGCGCGGGGTTTGCACCCGGGTGTATACATCAACCCCTAAAAAGCCCAATTCGGCTTTGCGGAAGGTGGCGCGCGTCAGATTGACCACCGGGATAGAGGTCACCGCTTATATTCCCGGCATCGGCCATAATCTCCAGGAGCACTCGGTGGTATTAGTGCGTGGGGGTCGGGTCAAGGATCTGCCCGGCGTTCGCTACCATATTGTTCGTGGCACCCTGGATACGCTTGGGGTTGAAGATCGCAAACAGGGTCGCTCTAAATATGGCGCTAAAAAACCCAAGTGATGATAGTTATTAGTTATTGGTTAATCGTTATTCGTTTAAGTAGGGAGAAAATCACTTTTAACTAATAACAAATAACGAATAACTATTTTTTGGAGAGAGTATGCCTAGACGAAGAGAAGTGCCGGAGCGGATCACTGCCCCGGATTCAAAATATAACAGTGCTCTGGTCGCCAAGTTCGTAAATTGCATTATGCGCGACGGGAAAAAGAGCACAGCCGAATCCACGCTTTATAAGGCACTGGATATCTTGGGAGAAAAGACCAAAGAAGAGCCGCTGAAGAAGTTCGAACAGGCAGTAGATAACGTCAGACCCATGATTGAAGTAAAATCCCGACGCGTGGGAGGTTCAACGTATCAGGTCCCAACCGAAATTCGACCCTCTCGCAGAACCGCTTTAGGCATTCGATGGATTATTACCTACGCTCGCCAGCGGCCGGAAAAAGGGATGGCCACTAAGCTGGCCTCCGAGTTGCTGGATGCAGCCAACAATAGAGGCGCTTCCGTTAAGAAAAAGGAAGACACCCATAAAATGGCCGAAGCCAATAAGGCTTTTGCGCATTTTCGCTGGTAGGCCAAAACCCAACTCACTGCGGGCAAGTTGCATGGATATGATATTCAATTGCGGTGGTCTGTGCACGATGCCCCTGCATGTTTCATTGGGAGGATGAGAAGATGTCGAAGGAGAAGTTTGAGCGAACCAAGCCGCATGTAAATGTGGGCACGATCGGGCACATTGATCATGGCAAGACGACCCTGACGGCGGCGATCACCAAGCAT
>JASFIX010000395.1:0-4773 GCA_050122435.1 Desulfobacterales bacterium | reverse complement strand
AATTGCTTACTGACACCTGACACCTGAAACCTGAAACCTTCTTCTGTTTAATTCAATCTCGTGCGGGTATCCCTATGATCGAAAAAAAAGAAAACGGCATATCTACCGACAACGGCGGAAGACGCTCCGGGGGGGATCGTCGGACTTATTCCTACACACTACATGTCCCTGAAAGGCGCAGCGGCTCCGATCGGCGTGAGGGCAAAGACCGTCGTAAGGCCCCACGCTACAAAATCCCGTCTGATTAAATTTTAACCTACAAAAATCGTTTGAATTCATGTATTCTTCTGTTAGATTCATGAAAGCTTACATCGTCCGCACAATCTGAATTGCGCATTTGTTCGTACGGAATGCATTGTACGGCCATAACGATCCAGATCGCCGGAAATGTTGGATTTATGTAGATTGTTATTTCTTGACAAAATCGTAATTTTATGAATTAATTAATGTAGTTATTAATTGCCATCAAAATTTGATGGCGCTTAAATTTTGTAGAAAATTTTATAGGCACGACAGATCCGCCGGGTAGTAGAGTTTATCTTTCCGCAGAAGTCAAAGATCGGCGCGGCTACAAGGTATGGCTAATTTCTTCACCCTGCTTTAAACCGGAACTAAGCGTGCCCTTTTATTGTACACTTTTTCGGGGGAGAGCGATTTTGGCCAAACAGGATGAGATTTCTTCAACGGAAAGACTTCTCGAACTAATCCGCACTGAAGACCAAATTACATTGAAAGACTCCGACGAGCTGTCACCAAAGCCCTCCGGTCGTCTGAAATCGCTTGTTCGCTCATCGATATCATTCAAGAAAAATATCGCCGTTGGGGTCGACATCGGCTACGATGATTTGAAACTGGTAAAAGTACGGCGGGTCTCGGATCAAAACTATGAAATGCTGGAATATGCCAGGATCCCTTTTGATCCGGACATCCCCAGAGAAAATCCCGAGTTTCATCTATTTTTGAGACCAACCCTGGCGGAATTCTGCGGATCCAATAGAAACGCAGATATCTGGTGTACCATCTCATCGGCCCGGGTAGAAACACGCCATTTCCGAATTCCGAAAGTCGCCACCCGGCAACTTCCCAATGCCATTTACTGGACCTACCAGAGAGAAGCTCCATTTGATGAAGATGAAAAATTATTTGACTTTGAAATACTAAACGAGGTGGAGGAAGAGCAGTCTGTTAAATTGGAGGTGCTGGCATATACTGTGCCCCTGGATGAAGTCGACGCTTTAAAAGAAATGTTTGCAAAAGCCGGCTTCCCTTTGTCCGGCATATCCATCGTTCCATTTGCGTTTCAAACGCTGCTGCGCACCCGCCGTGTGGAAGCATCCGATCAGTTTGTCGCCAGCCTTTATATCGGGCGCGACTGGTCGCGGATCGACATTTTTTCCGGGGGCAATTTAACGCTGTCCCGCGGCATTAAGGCCGGTGTGCGAACCATGATGGAGGCGTTGAAGAAAGAAATCGAGAGCAACAGCAAAGGTCTTTCGCTGGTCAAATCTCCCAACGAAAATGTCGGCAGGATCCGGGCTGTAAAGCAAAAACTCAAGCTTGATCTGGAAGTTGCCCAGAATTATTTCTTCGGCTATATCCCCGGGGCGCCCCCTGTGGATACCGAGGGGAAAAAGATGGGCATTAACGAAGACAGGGTATTTCAAATGATTCAGCCGGCTCTGGAGCGGCTGGTACGGCAGGTGGAACGCACCATCCGGCATTATGCCTTGAACTATGAAAATGCCCGAATCGGTAAGATTTACATCTCCAGCGGCGTGACGCCCCATCAACGTATTTTGGGCTATATCGGAGAAGAGCTCGGAATGCCCACCGAGATATTGAACCCGTTTCAGGCAAGTTCCAATTTTCTACCGGTCGTGCCGGTTCCGGATTCAATGTCCGAGCAAAGCTCCTTTGCTCCGGCAATGGGCATGGCTCTGGCGGATAACTCACGAACACCCAATTTCCTGTTCACCTATAAAGAAAAACGCAAAACGATCCGCAATCAACGCATCAACCGTATGGTGTTTGTAACCTTTTTGCTGCTGATGGCAGGCTGCGTAGGACTATCATTCTGGCAGGAAAAAATCATCCGGGATAAGGAGGCTAAAAAGGAGAAACTGGTTCAACACCTGGAACAATATAACCTGCGGGTGGATAAAAATCTAGTCCTTAAGCTGGTCGAACAAATCAGACAAAAAAACAGATCCGACCAGGCAATCGGAATTAAATATTTGAATCTTGCGGTGATCGGTGAAGTCGTTGATCTGACGCCCCCCAATGTTCGATTGCTGGAAATATCAACCCAGCTGGGACCGCTGCCGGCTAAAAAGCAACCGGAAAAAGGGAAAAAGAAGAAAACACAAGAGGCGCCATCACGGATTCTGATTCTGGAAGGCATTGTCCAGGGGGATCGCTTGACGCTCGAATCGGCCCTGGCGGGGTACCTGCTGGAATTAAAGAACTCGCCGTTATTTGATCAACCGAATATCAGCAGTAAATCATTTGAATTTTCGGGAAATAACGAAGTGTTGCGGTTTAAGGCGAAACTCAACCTGATTTAAGTTGAGCGTTTCAAATTTTAAATATGGCAGACAAAATTCCTAAAAATCCGCTGAGTCAAAGCTTATTAATACTCGTGATATGCGTGGTGGGAGTTCTGGCCTTTTTGCTCCTGATCATTCTTCCATCTAAAAAAACCTCGGCCCAATTGGACGGGGAAATCGATGCATTAAACGTCCGTATTGAAGAACAGCGAATCCTGACACCGGTGTTTCACAGCCTGCTGAAGCGGGCAAAAACAGCGCCGCCTTCTGCGTTGCCGTCACCTGAAAAAACCAAATTGACCCACGGTGATATGAGCAGCATTTCTAAAGTATTTCAGGATATTGCCATGCGTCATAATTTAAAACTCGAAGAGATCAAAACCGATGTCAGCTCAATGATGGAAGACTCCGGATATCTGATGATGCGACTCCGGTTGAGCGGAAATTTTTATAAATTTCGCGATTTTCTAGTGGATCTGGGATCGATTCCGTCTTTGGAGCACATTGAAGAAATTAACATACGCCCTGTGAAAACAGCCAGAGAACTCCAGATAAAGCTCTGGCTGGGGCAGGAATAAAAATCCATATAAGTTTATTAATCGCGTTGAACAGATTTGGAGGTTTAATCAAAAAAAGAGGCTTTTTATTAGGTGGAGCAATGGAGTGCTGGAGTACTGGAGTAATGTAAGCAAAAGGGGCAACCATGCAACACTCCACTACTCCAGTACTCCAACACTCCAAGTGGTAGATGATATTAAGCAAGCCGGTTATTGTTGTGCGATGATTCTGATATAAAAGCCGGTAGCGGAATTGAATATGTCAAACAGAGAAAAAATAATTGTCGGTATCATGCTGCTTACGGTAGTCTATGGTATTTACGTCCTGTTTTTCGAGGGCAAGGGTGAAAGCAGCAGCATGACGTCCACCGCCCCCGTAAGCGCTACCAAGCAGCTGGAAAATTTGAACGCATTTATTACCAAGGTTGCGGAAGCCTCCCAGGCCGGGCTGTCTAAGGAAGATAAATATATCATTTCCCGCGCTGAAACCGCCTGGAAGCAGGACCCGCTGACAACAGTCGAATTAACCGACAGACCTGAAGATGAATTAAAGCGGCAAAAGCAGCAGGTCATACAGACAACGGGTCCGCAGTTGGATGTTTCTTATACAGGTTTCATGCAGATGGGCGATAAGAAATTCGCTATTATTGACGGCTTTGAATATGCCGCCGGAGATGAGCTTCAGCAGGGAGGATTTATCGTACGCAAAATCACTCCGCGGCAGGTAGTCATTGTATCAACAGACAGGAGCAAAAAAAAGTTTATCTTCATGCTGGAAGAATAACAATCAGGGTGAAAACTTATGGATACTCTTGAACAAACCAACAGGATAATGCGAAGTATCATGGCGGTTTTAATTTCTGCTCTACTGATCGGCGGCTGTGCCAGCCCCAAGGTGGAAAAACAGGATCCATTTTTTAACGAATGGAAAGCAAAAGCGGAAACCTCCAAAGGATATTCACCGGCAAAACCGAAGCCCAGAGCGGGGCAGCCCCAAATTATCACGCCCAAGGCGACTCCTCAAGAGGTTAAACTTGATGAAATTGCCGAAAAACCGCTGCCGACAAAGAAGATCAGCCTCAAGATGACGGACATCAGCGTTTCGGTGGTGTTGCGGGCACTGGCCCGGGCGGCAGATCAAAATATCATTGTTAGCGAAAGGGTGTCCGGAAAGATCAATATCAATATTACTCAGGCCCCCTGGGATCAAGTATTTGTCGGAATTCTGCGTACCCAGGGCCTCAGTTACGCCTGGGAGGGTGACATCATCCGCATCATGACCGCCGATGACATGGAGGAGGACCTCAAACGCAAAGCGCGCCAGAGGGAAATGAAGCTCAGCGAACTGCCGATCACCCGCATCGTACCGGTTAAATATGCCACTGCAGACGACTTAAAAGATAACCTGGAAAAATTTCTGACCCTTGATAAAGACGGAAACCCCATTGGTTCCATCCTGGTTGATTCTCATACCAACTCATTGATTATACAGGCAATCCGCAATGACCTCAAAAATATCGTCGCCGTTATTGACCAGCTGGACAAACCGACGCCTCAAGTGCTGATCGAAGCCTTTATCGTTGAAGCCAACAAAGACGTGGCCCGAGAATTGGGCGTCCAGTGGGGTGGATTGGTGCGTACCGGTTCCCTTGGTACCGGTACCGGCTTTG
>JASFIX010000394.1:0-4781 GCA_050122435.1 Desulfobacterales bacterium | reverse complement strand
CTAACCGGAACATACTCCATCATGTATAGTTGTGAGAGCCCGAATAAGAAGATGCACGTGCATCTGAGAAGTTTTAAATGTTCAATTCATTTTACAGGTCTTTGTTACAATATCTATGCCAACACCCCAATATTAATAAATATCAATTTATATCAACTACTTAAAAACTGTCTTAAAGCAGAAAAAGTGTGAGAAATGACAAATTGCGTCATTTTTTTTGCCCTAAAATGTCAATTTAAACGCTAAGAGACGGTTTGTATTTGGGCAGCGAAGATGGTAAGAAAACAGGAATTTCTATATAAAGAAGGCCAAAAATGAGATTCCAATTTTCCACGGCCAATCAAATCTTTTTTGGTTCCGGTACCGTCAATCGTGTTGCCTCCCTGGCGCCTCAGAGGGGCAGCCGGCCTCTGGTTGTGACCGGCCGCAGCTCAGAACGGGTATCCCCGCTGATGGATGCCCTAACCTCAGCGGGAATGAAAATAACCCGGTACCCGGTATGCGCTGAGCCCACCGTCGATACGGCTCTAGCGGCGGTTGACAGCGCCCGCCGCGCCGAATGTGATCTGGTCATCGGTATTGGCGGCGGCAGCGTCATTGACACGGGAAAAGTCGTCGCCGCTTTAATCACCAATAGCGGCCGACTGGCGGATTACCTGGAGGTCATCGGTAGCGCCCGGCCTCTTTTACATCCGTCTGCCCCGTACATTGCCATACCCACTACGGCCGGAACCGGATCAGAAGTGACCCGTAATGCCGTGCTGGGTTCACCGCAACACCGGGTCAAAGTCAGCATGCGCAGCCCGTTCATGCTGCCGGATCTGGCGGTGATTGATCCCGATCTGACGCTTTCTTTACCGCCTGCGATCACGGCTGTCACCGGTCTGGATGCCTTCACTCAGCTCATGGAAGCGTTTGTCTCCGAGCAGTCAAATGCCCTAACCGACGGTATCTGCCGCGAGGGGTTGCACCGCGTTGCCCACTCACTGCAACGGGCCTATGAGGATGGAAGCGACCGCAGCGACCGCGAAAATATGTGTCTGGCGAGTCTTTTTAGCGGAATGGCCCTGGCCAACGCGAAGCTGGGAGCGGTCCACGGCATTGCCGGCCCGTTGGGCGGCATGATTCCCGGCGCCCACGGGGCCATCTGCGCCGCATTGCTGCCCGATGTCATGGACACTAATATTAAAGCCCTGCGCAAACGCGCGGCGGATTCACCGATGCTAGCGCGCTTCAATGAGCTCGCACGCATTCTGACCCGAAGCACTAAAGCCCGCGCTGAAGACGGCATATCATGGGTAAGAAATCTATGTCAGACGCTTCAGATCGAATCACTGGCGCAATTAGGCCTAAGCAGAGCCGATTTTCCGGCGGTGGTGGCCAAGTCTCAGAAAGCCAGCAGCATGCAGGGCAATCCAATTCGTCTTACCGAGGAAGAATTACTGGAAATTCTGCAAATGGCCTTTTAGCCCAACAGCGGAAACAGCCGGATGGCGGCAAAAATTGCCGGAGGTCAAACGCTTGAAGCGGTAACTTGAGGGCGGGAATTTGCCGATTTTTGATTTAACACCGCAAGGTTTTATGGTCACCACACGATAATCGGTTTACCTGAAGACAAACGGGGGGGAGTCGTCGTCCAGGGTTACATGTCTTTTTGCACGGTTGGGAGGCTTCATATCTTTTTTGATCTTGGAGCGGCCAGCACCGGCGAATAACCCTGAAAGGGTATAATGGACAAACCGATACAGCAGCCGTAAGAAATACAATACCAGATAAAACAGCCCCATACCGAACGCCACCTGCACAAAGGTCGGTTGAGTTGAAGTCCACAGGCTGAATGCATTCCAAACTTCTGCCAGCCAATTTAAGGTAAGATCCATCTCTTGACCCTTTCCTGTATGCTCTTCTGATACCGTCGTCCTGATTTAAAGTCAAGCGAACATTAAACTGCCTGGGCGGTCAAAATTTTGACAACCACCGGCCGCTCCCAATTCATCGTCTCTCGCAATCATAGCGGAGCGCTTAAGCTCTCAATCATTTCGCAAGGTGGAATGCCGCTATAATATTGGCATGGAAATTGAATTAAAAATTATATGATACTGGCGTTACGAATTTAAGCGTCCTATAGCATGAAAGGCTTAATAAACCATGATTTGCGTGGTGGAATACGGTGAACACATCGGAACCCTGAGAAACCTTTTTACCGACAGTAAGCAGGCGCTTGTTTTTGCCCAACAGATTATTGCATTATCCGACGGTGAATATCGATGTATCGGACCGCACCAATGGTACTGTCAGGAAAAAAGGGAGTATGTCAAAATCGAAGGCATGGGGAATTAAAACTTTACCTTCTACTGATCTGATAATCAATGAAATTTACAGGTAAAGTTTTCTTTAATAAAACCGATAAATACAATAACAGTGTGCAGGCGGGCACGCTGTTTGATATAATTCCTTAGGGAGGGGGTGGCTCATGATGGGCCACCCCTAATTTTTTGCTTTTTCCCGCTAGTCTGTAAAAAAACACCCCTTGATAGGATAGGCTTCCGGAAACCACGAATGATATCATATCCAGTTCCACAATGCGCCTACGGTTGACCCGCTCAAAATGCATCCCTATAATATTATCTACTTAGACCGACTGGGACACCTGTAAATTTGGTAAATCGTCAAATTGTCGATTGGTTAAATAGTTAAAACGGATAATATCCACACACAAATTAAGCATTAAACGATTCAACTATTTAACCTAAGTGTAGCGCATATTTAAAAGGACTCTTATGATCATGCGAAATCCTGTTGCTGCAGCCGTTTTGATCATGGCATTGATGGCTGGCAATCAATTGGGCCCGCCGGTGGCTAGAGCGGCTTCAGTTGAAGTGCCCCGCATTTCCATTGAACACACCAAACAGATGCTTGCCAACCCGGACGTGGTTATCATCGATGTGCGTACGACAAAAACCTGGTGGCGGAGTCCCTCCAAAATCGAAAATGCGGTAAGAGAAGAACCCGGCTTGATAGAGCACTGGGCCGTAGATTACTCCAAAGATAAAACCCTGATTTTTTATTGAACCTGAAAAAATGAGAGAACCAGTGCCCGGGTGGCACGGCATTTTATAAAAAAAGGATACCCGAATGTATACGCCCTTAAAGGCGGTTGGCATGCCTGGATAAAAGCAGGGTACCCGGTAGAAAAAAAATAAGCTTGAAAAATGATTTATCAGGATATATGGTTGTCGGCGGCCACCCCCCTTTTTGAATTCAGAAAAGCACAAACTGTAGATTATTGTTTACCGCTGGTATTTTTCCGGAGATCCATCTATGAGTGGCTTGGATAACCTAATCGCCTTTATCGATAACGGCGGGACCCGATCGGGTTCTGAGAGACGGCGTTTTTCTGAAAACGAATATATGCCCGAAAGGCGACGGCGATATGATCGCAGAAGCGGTGCTGATCGCAGAAGGTCCCTTAACAAAAAAAGAAATCAGGGCAAAGAGCGCCGCACCATATTTGTTGACTGATACCCTACCGCAAAACCCTAAACCCGATAGCGCCGTTTAGTCATTTCGCCGTTATCAATCCCCCAGGTGCTAAATAAGGCTGCCCCCGCATCCGATCGACGATCATCGTTGGCCATTCTGATTCGAACCGATACCGCAGCATCCTGCCATATTGATCATCGACTTTTGTAACTTCAACCGTTGATTTGGCTCTTCAACATTACCTGCAAAGGAGCTGGTGCGCGTATTCAACAGCCAAAAACACCCTCCATATTTTTTTTCTAACAAAGCGAATTCGATAAAATTGGCTTTAAATTAACTCGAGGGGTCGGGAAGTGTTCCTGATCCTTCAATTAACCTGGTGGATCGTTCGGGGCTAATTTCAAATCCCAGATCCAAATGCCGGTCTGCCAGCTTGTCAACGGTTTTGGAATTTAAATCGTCCACTGATTTAGATCAAACAGCCAAAGCTAAGAAAATGATGAGAAGGGCGCTAAATTGGAGACCGGATCACCGGATTTCGCGCTGCCTGGATAGGTAACAACATGGCTAAATGCATACCGGATGAGAAAAACAGTTGCCTGCTCCGCAAAGATGATCAAAGCGTCCGGCTGGAGTGCGCCAACTACTGCGTGGCAGGCTTGATGTCGCGTTGCAGTGCCGGCACGGTCTGGAATGATCAGCGTAGATGCAAATTCGCCGAAAAATCAACGGTTAGCAATCGATGCATGCATTATATTGAAGCCATCGACGGTCACTGCGACTGCGAGCAAGCCCAGAGAGAGCTCAGATGTACCTTCCATCCCAAAGACGATAAACTTTAGTACTTTATATCGATCCGCTGAATTGCGACGATCGGACATTAAAAAACCCCCGGGCAGCCCTCACACTACCCGGGGGTGATTTAATTTTGGTCACAGTGAAACATGATCAAAATCCGAATTCAACTCTTTTAACGATGCCCCGTCGTCGTTCACCATGACCGCTGTGGGCAAAACCACTAAGGGGACTTGCCCTGCCTGCCCTCAAATGATTATTACCAATGGCCAGCAACAATCATCTTGGTTTTATATTTTTATCACAATATATAGATAAATGTCAAGAAAAAATACTATATGTTGTATATCCATGCGCTTATCGGCAACCGTAAATTGCCCTCAAACCAAACTTTAATTAGAAGTGGTTTCAAAACCTCAGATCAGGTCCAAGGGCAAGGCGTCAGACCGATCGGGAAAGCGCAGCATACATGGGTATGTGAGCATTTACCGGAGGTCTGCAAC
>JASFIX010000393.1:0-4824 GCA_050122435.1 Desulfobacterales bacterium | reverse complement strand
TGATGCAGAGCCGAGAATAATTTCAATGCGTCGGTTCTGGCGGCGCCCTTCTTTATTCTTATTGGTTGCAACCGGTCGATAGAAACTATAACCGTGTGCTGCAAGCCTTTCCGGTTGCACCCCCCCCTCTTTTTGAAGAAATCTAACCACCGCTGCTGCCCGGGCGACCGATAATTCCCAGTTGCTCGGAAATTTTGTCTTTAAGACCGGGCCCAAAGGCCGATTATCCGTATGTCCTTCGACCAGTATTTTTTCATCCTTGTGTTCCCTGACGGATTCGGCCACAATCAGCAACAATTGCTTACCTTTTTCATTGATCTCGGCGCTGCCTGAATCAAAAAGAATTTTATCGATGAAGACTAACTTGAGGGTATCTGCTGTTTCCACGATTTCGATATTCTGGGCAGCAATCTCATCTTTTAGACTGGTTGAGATTGTCTTTTTGGTGTCATCCAGTAAACGAATGACTTTATCCTGAAGCTTGATTACTGATTTCTTTTTCTTAAGATCGGTATTGAGTCGCTCGACGTTTTGCGAAAGCTTCAAATTGATATTCTTAAGGTAGGTATTCTTTGCTTTCAGATCAGCCTGCTTTTCGTTGCAATCCTTTTGGGCTTGGGCCAGTTGAACCAATTGGGCATCGAGGCTTTTTATCTTTTCTTGGGCCTCGTACAGTTCAACTCGGGCGTGTTTTAGTTCCCTATTCAACAGCGCGTTTTGATCCTGCAACTGCGGATCGGATACACAGGACACCAGCAGGAGGGTAATCAAACTAAAAAGTGTAACGATTCGCCTGGTATCCATTGGAATTTACACCCATAAATCTCTATTGGATAGAATCATACTTGTCCAAAATAATAGGGCCCGGATCGTGGAACCTAATTAATTTAAAAATACTATGCCCGATTTAGGCATCTTTGGAGTGGTGGAGTACAGGAGTGTTGGAGTGATGGAAATAAAATCCAATACTCCAGCACTCCAACACTCCATTACTCCAATTTCTATGAGACTATGTAACCGTTTTGCCAAATAGCCTTGATTCATTTTGGATACAAAAGAAGGTTAATTTTTATATATATCAAAATTTTCACAATTTTCATAATTATTTTATATGGTTTTACATCGGCGCATTGAAAGATTGCGCATAGCCGGTCAGCTCTGCATAGCCCGACCCCTTTACCGGATGTTTTCCGGCCGAACCGCTTATTGAAACGCTGCCCTCCCAATACGTCACGCCGGTGGTTTCAGGGGTCTGCATTTCCTGATCCGATAAATTGGAATAAATGTTGAGCTGAATCGATAATGGAAAGATAGTTAAGCGCCAGTGCGTCGGATACAATGCTCGAGAACGGGGGCTTTTCCATTGATCCAGAACCTCAATTTTGAATTCGTCTATTGTTAAATGCCGAGTGTTACCCGATGGGTCAATGAAGGTCCCGCTTGAGGCAGCGCTTATGCCGTCTTTCTCGGTCCTGAACTGATAGAGCATAATCTCTGTTTGATCCGAAAGCTGCAGGCTAAACCAGTCCCACCCGATGATTCCCGGCTCCAGAGGCGCCGTACTGAACTCATGGTCCATCCAGCTTAAACCTCGCACCGCAATCGTATTTCCGCCAACCGTTAAGGTCCCCTCTGTATTCAGTCGTGAAAATGAATAATAACAACTGGCCCGTTCAGGGATTGAACCTTTGCGGCTGTAACCCGTCTCACCGTGTAAAACAGGCGGTTTGGCAGGTTTCAGCTTCAGCTCGTAGGAAAACTCATCGCTTACTGTTTTGAGCAAATGCCGATCCGCCCCTATTTTAGCCGACCAGTTTTTGATAAAAATCAGGGTAGCCATCTCTTCTTGGGATACTCCTGCCATTCCCAGAGTTCCCCGCGCCATCAATTCAGATTGCAGATGCCTTTTGTGAAAAATATCGGTAATGGCCGCATGCCCGAGATAAATTTGAGGGGTGCGCCAGGCCGAAGGGGGCCGGGGCCAGCGCTTCTTATCCCCCGGAGCAGTTATCTGGCTTCGAAAAAACGTCAGCTGGAAACCATATTGATTTCCGTTTTCGGCTTCAAGATTACCGGTATAGTACCACCATTCTGCACGATAACCCGGATGGGGTCCGTGATCTTTTGGAAAAACCAGATTGCAGGGCCCGGTCACTGAAAAAAAATCAGATTCACTCTCAGCAATGGCATGATAACCGGCAGCGGTGCTCATCACAAATAAACAGAAAAGCACATAAGCAACTTTTTTAGATTTTGGTTTCATTTTTGCAGTTATGACCAAATTTTAATGTTTTCACCGCCCGAGCTTGCATCCCGCTCCGCGGGGCTTCGCTCGAGACGCTGAGATCGCAGAGATATTTAATTTTTCCTTTGCCGTTGAGAGGACGGCAAAGGAAAACCAATCAGCAGCCTCGCTGCAATAATATACTTCGTGATTTGTTATTATTTAATAAGTACAATCCTTAGATCCAGAGGATTGGAAGTTTTTAGCTTTTCGGCCTCTCAGCGAAAAGCGAAAAAAATTAAAACTCAGCGCTCTCTGCGTCTTCGCGGTGAAGATATTATCGCTCGCGCAGGAGTGTTGCCGGCGGCTGGCGAAAAACCATCTTAACGGCCGGCAGTGCTGCAGCAAGGGCCGTTATTATAATCAAAGGAATCGACAACCCCAGCGAACCCCAATCAACACTGTATAAAAAGGTCCAACCGAAGGATTGGCGATTAATTACATAGACCAGCAGATACGACAGAATAAAGCCGCAGAAAATCCCGGCCAACTCACCGATGACCACCATGAAACCGGCCTCCCAGAATATCATCGTACGAATCTGTCGAAAACTTGCGCCCACCGCAAACAGGGTGTTTAGCTGCTGGGACCGCTCGAGCACCATGACCGTTAAAGTGGTGGCGATACCCAGGGCTGCAATTACCAGGGCAATTAGAAGCAATACCGTTGTGACCGCAAATGTTTCGTCAAAAATTCGCAAAACCGCGCGGCGCAGTCCCTTTCCGCTAAACATATCGACCTTATCTCCCATGCGGCCAATAATGTCGTTGCGGAGTTTTGCGACCGCCAGGTCCAAATCCTGGGAGCGGTCTTTGAAAAAAAAACGTAAACCACCCCAGTAGGTTTGATGGTACCGCCTGTTAAAATGCGGCATGGAGTAAAAAACCACACCGCCGTAAGTTCGATAATCACGAACAATTCCTAAAATTGGCAGTTCAACGTCGGATTCCTCAATTTGGGCCTTGAAAACATCACCGAGGGTTAACCCGGTGCGATTTGAAAATACCTCTGATACAATAACGCCCTCACCGCTCTTAAGCATCGGACGGATTTTATTCGGATCTCCCTTCAACCAGAAAAAGGATGCGTATTGCATAAATCCCTGGATGTCCAGCAGCTCAAACTCATAGGGAAATTTTCCATCATTTAAAAAAAACCGCCGATTGGGTAAAATATCGACTTCGGATTGATAATCCTGCAAATTGTCAATCACCTGCTGTGGAATGGGGAAGCGAAAGCGATTTATTTCTCCCATTTTGGAGGTTAAGAATAAGTCCCCCTTGATGGTCTCGTAGGTCCAGAATTCTACTGTCTGACGAAAGCTGAAGATCATGATAACCAGAGCGGCAAATAAGGCCACAGCGGTAATCAGGGCCCCGACCGAAACCGCTGTGCGTGTGCCGCTGTCTCGAACATAACGGCTGGCGAGATAAGCCTGTATACCGGCCCGCCGTATCAGCAGGGATGAAAAACGATGGCTGATTCTCCGAAGCGCCCAGGGTGCCAGCAGTGAAAAACCGACAAACAGCAGCATAATAGCCAGGTATCCCGGCAGCGGCATATCCAGGACTGCCGGAAGCTGCGACAATGGCAACACCAGCAAGATACAGATAAGCCCCGCAAGGGCAAGCTGCCGGGGTGATTTTCGGGGCCGCATACCCAGCTGAGAAATCTCCAGCGCTTCTTTAGGGGATACCTGCATTGCTTCCCTGGCGGGTTGATAGGCTGCTAAAATCGAAATGCCGACTGTAACGGCAAAACTTAAAATAATTTCAAAGACACTGGGAGATAGCGTATCCACCTGCACACGCACAAAAAGGGTGGAGATGGTCTGACTGACGCCGTGCAGCAAATATTTAATCAAAAAATTGCCAAGAGGGATTGCCAACAGCCAACCGGTGATCCCCAGAAAGGCACCCTCGGCCAAAAAGATAAAAAAGAGGTGGCGGGCAGAGGCGCCGGTGGACCGTAAAATCGCCAATTCATGACGACGGGAAGCTGCATTGAGGGCCACCAGACTGTACACCAAAAACATGCCCACAAACAAAGAAGCAAAACTCAAGATGGAAAGATTGAGTTGGTAGGCCCGGATCATCATCTGCCCGCTTTCGCGCGTAGCAGTGGGCGGGTTGAGTTGTATACTTTCAGGCAGCATTTGACGGATATCAGCCAGATCACCAGCGGTGGCTAAGGGTTTCAGCTTCAAATCGATTCGGTCCACCTTACCAAAAAGTCCGGTGAATTCCTGAAAGGTTGCAATATCCGTTAATGCAATTCGGCCGCCTTCAGCCATAGCAAGTCCTTCCCGCTCCAGCTTCCCGAGTACCTTAAACTTCGATCTTTGACCGATATGCTCAAGGAGGATAGCACCGTTTGAGGTGCTATTGAATTCAGCGGCCAAGGAGTCTCCCACAATTAATGTGAAGGGTTCCTTTAAAAGGCTCAGCCAGACAAGGGCCTGCGTGCTGCTTCTTGGGCGAATCCGCCAATTGCGAAAGGGCCGATCTAAAATCGGATCAAATCCAATGAGCAAAAAGGGT
>JASFIX010000392.1:0-4824 GCA_050122435.1 Desulfobacterales bacterium | reverse complement strand
TTTGGTATCTTTTGCGATTCCCTGCTCGAGCATTTCAATGTACATTCGGATATTGGTTAGAGGGGTCTTTAATTCATGCGTAACCGATGAGACAAATTGCGAACGGCGCTCGGATAGATCCACTATGGTCCGTGCGCTTTTATAGATCGTAAATAATCCGATTAAAAAGATGCCCACCAGAACCACCATCATGATGATCAGCGTGTTGCGTCCGGTGGAGCGCGGAATCTGATCAAAGCTCAATGTGGCATCTAAAAACGCAAAGGGCGATGGAAATGCCCGGTTCAGGACAAATTTGGGATTATGCGTTGATATACCTCCCTGAACCACGACAATTCCCCGGCCCTGATCCATAACCTGCAGGCGCAGGTTGGCATAGTCGGCCATAGGTTGTGTGAGGAAATAATTTTGGGCCAGATGTTTCAAAAACGCGCGTATCTTCAAAATAAAGCCCTGCCGGTATATTTTCTGGTTGATCATGATCCGGCGAAAAATAAACATTTGATCGGCGTCGATTAGAACCGATTGCAACGGGGCAACTTCCACCTGAAAATTTTCTTCATCCCGGGTTTCAACCGCAACTGAAGCTGGCGCTTCGGCTTCGTATTCCGACGAGTAGGACGCACGGCGCCGGTATTTTTTGGCAGAGCGGTCCTTATCGCTATCCATCTTCAAATCATCTGCAGCCGGACTGGAAGCGCGTTCGCTTTTGGATAATGCTGCGGCCAGCGGTTCCGGGCTCTTGCCGGCTTCGCCAACTTGCTGACGGGCCAGATTTTCAGCCTGGGCTACGGTGACTTCTTCAAAACGCTTTTCCTTCTGTCCGAGGCGCGCTTTGGGTTTCTGGGTGCGTGTTAAATCCAGGTATTTTTGAGCAAACCCGCTTTGCTGCCTCTGTTCGGCTTCAGCCACCTCCATGGCCGGCGGGACGGTTATCTTATCTGTAACGGAGGTGCGTTTACGGTTAAACATGCGATTGGCGCTCTCCAGCTGGGCCACGGCATCTTTGCGATCTACGGCAATGGGTTTCCCTGCCTGGGCCATCGGCGTTTGAAACGATCCGTCGGGATTGTTTTGAAAATAGCCGAGGATGTAGGGCTGGGCGGGCAGGTGCGAAAGGGGTGATCGTTTTTCTTTAGGACGCCCTCCGGAGGGACTCATGTAGAAATTGTATTCATCAATGGCGCGCGCCTCCTCCATTTGAACGAGAGCCTCAAGGGCCTGTTCCATTTCGTCAAGCAGGGTATTGGCAAAATAGCTCAGGGTGGCGGTTTCTTCCTGTTCCAGGCCGTGGTAGGTTCGCCATATAAAATACCCGAGCGGAACCGACAGGGTCACACAAAAAATGAGGATTAAAATTTGTAAGCGTTTCATTTTTCAGGTTCCAGCCGGTAGCCTTCCCCCCTGATGGTGGTGATAAGCGGTGTATCGTCGATCAGGCGGGCAATTTTTTTGCGCAGTTTCAGCATATGAATGTCCACCGTACGGGTTTCGATATCGGCGTCGGCATATTGCCACACCTCGGTGAGCAATTCTTTTTTAGAGACAATCCGGTCTCGGTAGCGATACAGATAAGCAATAATATCCATTTCTTTGCGAGTCAGTTCAACGGTTTGGTTTTGAGATTCGGCAATCAGGTTTTTCCCATCAAAAAAAATGTCATGAAAACGAATTTCCAAATCACCAGGATTTTTTCCGGTACGCCGTAAAACCGCCTCTACTCGCACCATAACTTCCCTGAGGGAAAACGGTTTACTGATATAGTCATCGGCGCCGGCATTAAAACCGGTGACGATATCATCTTCAGAGCCTTTGGCGGTAATGATGATAATGCCCTGATCCGGCTTTTTCTGGCGGACTTGTTTACAGATAGAAAACCCGTCAAGTATCGGCAGCATGACGTCCAGCAGAATCAAATCAAACGACTCGTTCAGCCCTGCATCAAGCCCCTTTCCGCCGTCATCGGCGTCTTTCACCTCATAGCCGTTGTAAACCAGTACATCAACAAGCCCGCGCAGCAGCGCCGGGTCATCTTCAACGACAAGAATGCGTGCTTTTGGTCTTTTCATTTAGCCCTATCCACATCTTTATTGATGCGCGGCAAGATGCGACTCGACTGCCTTCGACATGAGTTCAGGCCGAATGTAGCTCGTCGAAGTCCGCTCCCACAATTTCCTTAAAGGCTTAATTCAGAACATCGTGAGAATACGAAATAGCGGGAGTGGCTTCCAGCCACGATTTTGTTTCGCCGCTTTTTCGCCCAACCGATATTAACATTATATCACATCCACCCGATTTCAAAGTAAAAGTTATGTAAAATATTACCCTGATTTTTTTACATTTCTTTGAATTGAGTTTTGGAGGCCTTGGACTAAAATTGTAATTGTAGGCAGGGTCCAAAATCCCTGTACAAAAAACCATTAGGTACACGAAAGGAGTCAATCATGAAACCCACTCGTTTAAAATCATTTGTTTTGATTATCATCTTGATTGCTGTCACCGGGGCTGCGATGGCCTATTCAGCCGGCGCGGGGAAATCCTGGCTTTCAGGGCTGTTTACCCGCCCCGGGGCACCGCCCCCCCCTATTGGGACAGGTCCGGTAACCCTCAATGGCCGTCTGGTCCAGGATAAAGTTCTGCAGGGATCAGATGGCAAAGTCCACCTGGCTTTAACTCTGCACGCCGATGAGCATTTCGACCTGCAATCTTCAGAAGCCCGCAATGTCGATATGGTCATCGTGTTGGACCGCAGTGGTTCAATGAAAGGACGTAAAATCAATGACGCCCGGCAGGCGGTTTTACACCTTTTATCCGGCCTCACCGCCAAGGACCGCTTTGCGCTGGTCACATATTCGGATAGGGTTCAGCAGGTTTCAGGTTTAAAGTATGTTAACGCGGATCATGGCAGCCAGCTGAAAACACTGGTTAGTGGTATTCTCCCCGGCGGTGGAACCAACCTGGGTGACGGGCTCCAAACCGGCATCAACGTTATGTTAGCGGCACATGAAAATGGAAATGCGAAAAAGCTAATTCTTATCTCGGACGGTCTTGCCAATAAAGGCATAACCGATTCCACTCGGCTTGGTCAGATGGCCGGTGTCGCTGTTGAAAAAGAGTTTGCCATCAGTACCGTCGGAGTGGGAAACGATTTCAACGAACAGTTGATGACCACCATTGCCGACCGTGGCGCCGGAAATTACTATTATTTGGAAAATCCGTTGGCATTTGCTGAAGTATTTCAAAAAGAATTCTTCTACACCCGCGCTACAGTGGCAACCAATGTTTCGATATCTTTTCCCCTGGATAGCGGCATATCCATCGTGGACGCCGCCGGCTACCCCGTCACCGTTCAAAAAAACCAGGCTGTTTTTTATCCGGGCGATTTGCGCGCCGGGCAAACCCGCAAATTATTTCTGACCTTGCAGGTGCCCACCGGCGAAACAGGAAGTTTTGAACTGGGCCGGATCAAGGTCCGCTATCGTTTCAACAGCCAGACAATGGAAACCGATCTGGACGGTTCTTATCGAATTGCCTGTGTTAAAGACCAAAGGGAAGTGCGAGCCTCGATTGACAAAACCTCCTGGACTGAAAAGGTCATTCGAGAAGATTATAATCGGCTCAAACAGGAGGTCGCCGCTGATATTAAAGCCGGCAAAAAACAAAAAGCCCTGGGACGAATCAACAGTTATTACCATGAGCAAGAATCGATCAATGCAGCCGTTGGTTCAGCCGAAGTCAGCCAAAATTTGGATCGGGATCTCAAGGAGCTGCGGCAAAGGGTCGAAGATACGTTTGAAGGCTCTCCCTCTGCAGTTTCCCGTAAACAAAAATCCAATTCAAAAACCCTGCAGTATGAAGGTTATAAAGGAAGGAGATAATCATGGCCATTTTAACCCGTATTTTACGACTGTTTAAAGCAGACATCCATGGTGTCATGGATCATATTGAAGACCAGGGACTGTTGCTGAAACAGCATCTCAGGGACATGGAAGAATCCCTGGTTCAGAAAGAGGCCAAGCTTAAGCAAATGTGTTTTGCGAGAGATCAGATCCAGCAGGACTATGAAAAGGCGCTAAAAGAGAGCAACAATCTGGAGCAGGATCTGGAAGTCGCGATCCGAAAAGAAAGAGACGATATTGCCCGCATGCTGATAAAAAAGCTGAAACCCTTGGCCCACATCCAGTCGGAGCGCTGTGGTCATATCGACCGGCTGAATCATGAAATCAAACAATTCAAAGAAAATGTTGAATTACAGCGGCTGCAATACGAACAGCTCCGGCAACAAGCCGCCAATTTTTTTCACCGCACCGAAAAACAGAATGTGGCTCATCGCTGGCCGGCGATGCAGGCCGACTTTGGCGTCCATGATCTCAGCGATGAAGAGATTGAACTCGAGCTTCTCCAAAGAAAAGAAGCATTAAAAGGAGGTGCCATATCATGAGTATCATGAAATCCAAAACAACGCCGATACGTCTGACCATCGTCTGGGGATTGATTGGCGGACTGGTTTACATTCCATTATGCACGGTATTAAGCCTTATGGTGTTCTGGCCGCTGGGCATTCGATTATCACTCTGGATATTGCTGGCCGGATACGCAGTTCTACTGTCTCGCTGGGCAAGCCGTCCGCTAAAATCTATCGGTTTACCTTTGTTGCTGTTGCTCCTGTTTGCTTTTTTAATCCAGTCAGCAACAGCCTTTTTATTCACAGCAGCTTTGGTGTTGAGCTGGATTCGCAGTGGTATCTGTTTCAAAGAAAAGCCCCTGCTAAAACGATTCGGTGCGGAGATGATCCTGGGCCTCGGAAGCGGCCTGCTGGTTTAC
>JASFIX010000391.1:0-4853 GCA_050122435.1 Desulfobacterales bacterium | reverse complement strand
CTTGAAATCAAAGGGCCGCTCAACATCATCGACAATCTTCAACCGCAGAAAGACATACAAGTGTTTGTTGAGCTTAAAGACCTTAAACCCGGTGTTTATGTCCGCCGAGCAACGATCTCATTGCCGGTGAAAACCACACTTGTCAATGTCGAGCCGGAATTGTTTACGGTCAAGATATTGGGTGAGAAACCGTAACCGGAGGTTTCGGGTTTCAGGTGTCAGGTTTCAGTTCATGCATTTCTGACACCTGAACACTGACCTTTTAATTTTAACCATTGAACTTCTGAACTTGAACCTTTGGCCCTATACGAGGGGTAATTGCTATGCTGCTTGTAATCGATGTCGGTAATACGCATACGGTTTTGGGCGTTTATGAAGACAGCCAGTTGAGGAATGATTGGCGGATTCATACAGAACGAAATACAACGGAAGATGAATTTAATGTTTTAATAAACAGTCTTTTTTCCGCTGACGACATTTCCCTGGACGATGTTCAACAAACCATTATATCGTGTGTGGTCCCACCGATGGTCACTATTCTGGACGCGTTTTGTCGAAAATACTTGGGCCACCCGCCCCAATGGGTTGATGCGAAAAACTGTGCCGGAATGCCAATCCTGCTGAAAAATCCGACGGAAGTCGGCGCAGACCGAATTGTTAACGCCGTAGCCGCATTTCATAAATACCGCACGAGCCTGATCGTGGTTGATTTTGGTACGGCGACCACATTTGACGCCATTTCACAAAAAGGAGAATACCTCGGCGGTGCCATCAGCCCCGGAATCGGAATCGCCTCAGAGGCCTTATTCCGCAAAGCCTCCAAGCTGCCTCGGGTTGAAATTTTTGTTCCCCCGGAAAGTGTTATCGGTAAAGATACGATCAGCAGCATCAAGTCCGGGATTATATTTGGCTATGCCGGTCTTGTGGACGGAATTGTTCGACGTATGCAAATGGAGATGGGAACTGATCCGAAGGTGATTGCCACCGGTGGTCTGGCTGAACTCTTATTTCATGTCTCTGAAACGATCGAGGCAGTTGAGCCCGCCCTGACGCTGGAGGGGCTGAGGGTTATTGCCAATAATATGCGGTAGTTTTTTCTACTAATTTTTTAGTCGTTAACTGTTGTCTAAGTCTCAGTTTTCTGGTTCAAAGGTTCAGCGTTCAAAGGTTCAGAGGTTAAATAACGGCAAAAAGGAATCAGATGTTGAAGGAGTGATACAAGCTGCAAGAAACTGACGATTGAAACCCTAGCTGGTAACCTTTGAACCCTGAACCCCTGAACCTGTTTCCAGCCACCCGATATACCCGCTAATGCTGTTTTGCAGAAAATTTGTTTCTCGTTCCTGAACCTCCGGCGATAGTTCATCGAAAAGCGCCATCAGCGGATCTTCTTTTAAAAGCCGCTTTAGACATGCAGCGTTCTGATCTAGTGTTCGGTTTCCCAGACGATCGATCTCATCTTTAATAAGTCTTTCCCACAACAAGAGCTGTTTGCGGTGTGTCTGCAACATTTTGATAGCATCTTTTTGGATGCCGAAATGTCCATAACAGATTGTATTGGCCCTGCAGGCAATGAGTTTATCCAGGCTCTGCACGGCAACATCCAGGAAGAACCTTGGTGGCGTGGCCGGTCGCAAATAAAACCTGCTTTCAGGCAGGGACCTATGGACCCCTCCGGCTTCACCAACAAACAGGTATTTATCGGTCTCAAAACTCACATGATGGGCTGCGTGTCCCGGGGTGAAGATCGGGGTGACGAATTCGTTTTGAAACTGACTTGCTTCCAACAGCCGATTTTCGGAAATCGGTTTCATCGGTCCGTATTCTAAGGCCATCGATCCCAGAACTTTTTTTGTCCCTTGCCACAGCTGTGATGGTTCGACCAGGTGAGAAAGACCGATCGGATGACAGACAATCTGAGGATGTGAAAATACCTCCGCAATTTCACCGATGGCACCGGCATGGTCCAGATGAATGTGAGTCAGTAAAATATAATCCAGCTGCTCGATGTTTAATTCCCGGAGCGCTCCCAAAAGTTCGGGTGCTGTGGACGAAGGGCCCACATCGATTAAGCAAGTGATTTCCCCTTTGTATAACCAAGCGCTGAAGAAATTGCTAAAACCGGTCATAGGGGGTGTCAGCGGAATTAGAAAAAGATCATCATTTATTTTTTCAATCTTCATCTTTAACTCTATTCACTCTGGATTTAAAAAATATTATTAGGCAGGATTTAACAAGCTATTTTTATTTGGTTGGCCTGTTGAGCCAGTTTAGCCGGTTGAGCCCGTTAAAAAAAGGAAAGATGTCTGATTTAATGTTTTTAACCGGTAAACCGGTTAACCGGAAACGGGCTCAACCTGTAAATTGCGAGTATTTTTAATCGATTTGCAACCCCCCATTGGACATTTTACATCAACAGAATAGCTTTTCGCTAGACTTTACCGACTTCTTTCAGTGTCCCCTTATAAATTCGGTAAAAATATTCATTGTCCGTTATTCCGCGGCTCAGTATTTTGCCGATGTCATCAATATTTTTACTGTTGATCACCAAGTTGGCACTTTTATTCAGTGCCATCATGTTATCCATGGTGCGAAATCGGTCGCTGATCAAAGCGACAAACATATTGCGCCGCACGATCATGCTCAAGCGTTCCAGATACAGTAATATACCATTGGACTCCGGATTGTCCGTATCAAAATTTTCATTGACAACAAACAGGTCGTAATTGTGATAGCGCATGCGTTTTAGTGCATCCCGGGTGCTTTCAGCCTCGGTGATCTGGTAATCAAGCACATCCAGGGCATTGATAATGGTCTTGCGTACCAGGGGGTTCGATTCACATACCAGGGCTGTCAGACCTTCTTCTTCGATGAAGTCAAATGGCTTCTCGGCGGCATCATAACCATTAGTCGAATCGGCGCTAGCGAAACTACCTCCACCGCCCGGCGAGCCTTTTTGAGGCCCTAGGGAAATTTTGCCTTTACATTTGGGGCAGGCGACGGTGGCGCGCCTGCTTGCAGGGATTTTTTCATCCGGCACTTTAAATTTGCTTTGACAATTGTTGCAGATAATTTCCATAGCTTTTATTCCTAATTTGTTTTTAACCGGCGAACGGGCAAACGGGAAACGGGCCAACCTTATTAATTATACGGATTTAGCATAATTTCGATCAAGCTCAAGGTTCCCAATATCGGTGGTGGTCTCCCCGCGAGCACTTTTGATGGAGTCGATCCCGCGACCCACAATACCTCTGTGGGAGCAGTACCCCAGTGCCGTTTCCTGAGAAATCAAACCCTGTTCGAACAGCCCCACAATGTGCTGGTCGAAGGTGATCATGCCAAACGCATTGGACGCCTCCATGATTTCGTAAAATGTTTTGCCTTCTGACTCTCCGTGCAGAATAAGGTCTTTAACCCTTAAATTGGTCCCCAGTATTTCAAAGGTGGCCACCCGTCCACCCCCCACCTTGGGCAGCAGTCGTTGGGATACGACCCAGCGCATGGTGTCTGCCAGACGGATACGAATCTGTTCGGCATCTTCGGTGGAAAACATACCCAGAAGACGGTTTACCGTTGAGCCGGCATCCACCGTATGCAGGGTTGTTAAAACCAGATGGCCGGTTTCGGCCGCCCGCAGGCCGATCTCGATCGTTTCGCGGTCGCGCATTTCGCCGACCAGAATCACCTTGGGCGCCTGGCGTAAAGCCGCCCTCAGTCCATGCGCATAGGTGTCAAAATCCATACCCAGCTCGCGTTGGTTGAAGGTGGATTTTTTATGGGGGTGTTGATATTCGACCGGATCTTCCAGGGTGATGATGTGCACCGATTTGTTTTCGTTGATTTCATCGAGGATGGCCGCCAGGGTGGTGGTTTTACCGGATCCGGTGGCACCGGTGACAAACACGATCCCGTTAACCTCCTTGGCAATCTGGAACATGGTTTTAGGCAGTTCGCGCTCCTCGATGGTGGGAATTTTGGATTCCAGTTTCCGCAGGACGATGGAGATGTTGGCGCCCTGGGAAAATATATTCACACGGAAGCGGGCTTTGCCCGGCAGACTGTAAGACATGTCACAGGAGCCAGCAGTCAGCAGTGCCTGTGTCAGACGACGGTCCTGGTTGATGAGATTCATGGCAATGACTTCGGTCTGAAAGGGGGTCAGGGCCTTAAAGTTGGGCTTAAGATCAACCGGAATCAGTTCACCGGCGCTCTCCACCTGCATGGGTTTGCCCACCGTAAAGTTTAGGTCCGAGACATCCCGGTGATAATCAAGCATTTTGACCAGAATATGGTCGATTTCCTGTTTTTTCATGGTTCAACCTTTGTTGTCTTAGATTAGGTTTAGCTTGCAATAATGTTTTCTGGAAATCACCACGAAGAACACGAAGGACATGAAGATATGCCAAGATAATTTTTTTTCTATCCTTTATGCCCTTCGTGCCCTTCGTGGTTAAATATCAATGTACCTTAAAAAATACATTTGCTCAATTTGTCCCATCAGACCTCTGTAAAATCCGTCGGTGGTGCGCTGAGCAAAGGCCTGAATTTTGCCTTTT
Source organism: Desulfobacterales bacterium (assembly GCA_050122435.1). Classification (GTDB taxonomy): domain Bacteria; phylum Desulfobacterota; class Desulfobacteria; order Desulfobacterales; family JAHEIW01; genus JAHEIW01. The sequence continues at coordinate 297 of JASFIX010000391.1, read as the reverse complement.
CATTGGCTTTGGCGTAGGCTTCATCGGCACTGATTTTACCGCCTTTGTACAACTGCATAATATAGTCATCCAGCAAGACCATGCCGTATTTTTTTCCGGTTTGAATCATGGACGGGATCTGATGGGTTTTGCCTTCACGGATCAGGTTACGAACTGCCGGATTGGCGATTAAAATTTCGAGGGCCACGATTCGCCCCTTACGATCGACGCGCTTAAAAAGGGTTTGGGCGACAACAGCTCTCAACCCGTCCGACAGGGTCGAGCGAATCAAGGGCTGTTCATGAGACGGGAAGACCT
>JASFIX010000390.1:0-4854 GCA_050122435.1 Desulfobacterales bacterium | reverse complement strand
CAAACACCGCCTTGCATAAATACTTTTTCACCCACCGGCCGGTTACCTTTTACGCGGTTTGAATAGTTCATGCAGATGGAATAGACCAACCCGGCAACAATGTCCTGGTGCTGGACCCCCTCATGAATGGCGTTTTTGATATCCGAAGATATAAAGGCGGCACACTGGTCATTAAAGTTCGGCGGGCGCTCACCCAGCAGGGCCACATCGCCGATTTTTTCCATTTCAACCCCAAGAGTTTCGTAGGCCGATTCTTCTAAAAACGATCCGGTGCCGGCCGAACAGGCTTCATTCATGGCATAATCCGATGGCACGGCATTGGTGATGTAGGTGTATTTGGCATCCTGCCCGCCGATTTCGAAGATCGTGTCGACCTGGGGATCAAAGTATATGGCGGCAGTGGCATGAGCGATGATTTCGTTGATAACGCCGTCGGTGAGGGCATGCAAGCCGGCTATCTGGCGTCCGGAGCCGCAGACTCCGAGGCCGATAATCGATAATTGCGCCGGATCTATATGTTGTTTGACCTGCTTTAAAATGGATTCGTAGCAGCGTCTGGAGGCGCCGACGGGGTCGCCGTCGGTGCGCAGATATATCGAAGCCAACATGGCATTATCCGACGTTCGCAACAGCACCGCCTTGGTTGTGGTGGAACCGACATCCAGACCTAAAATACACACATCGCCGGGGGTCATTTGCCCCTTTTCCATGGTTTTGAATTCCACCTGATCGGAGAAACTTTTTAAGGGCGGCAACGTGTCAAAGGCGGATATTTCCGAATGAAATAAATCCTCCAGACCTGGGTAGGGGTCTGTGTCGTGCTCAAACGCCCAGATGGCGGCGCCCAACGCCTCAAAATAGGGTGCCTCATCCGGAACAACGAGCCCCGGTATATCCTGCTTCAAGTATTCGATCATCATGCTGTTGCGGGCCGTGCCGCCGGTGACCATCAAATTGCGCCTCTCAACTTTTTTGAGGAGTTCCATAATTTTATTGGCCATCATTTTACACAGCCCGGCGGTAACCTGGGATTTTGGAATTCCCTTGTTGGTGGCATGGGTGCAATCGGATTTGCAAAATACCGAGCAGCGGCCGGAAACGTGATGGGGTGACTCTACCGCCGCCCATCGGGCGGCCTCCTCCAACGAGACATTCATGCGCCGCAATTGCTGCAAAAAAAACTCGCCGGTGCCTGAGGCACATTTGTTTCCGGTAATGACGTTGGATATCCGACCGGCTCGATCCAGAGCATAAACCATAAAAGTTTCGCCACCGGCTGAAATGACAGCGGGGCAGGAGACATCTGCCGGTTTGATATATTGATATGCGTATTCCACCGCCTCCGGTTCGGGTATGGATGTCAGGTTTACAAATTTTCGGAATTTGCGCCCGGTGGCGGTAATTTTGTCAAATGAGCTCAAATCCAGCTGATCAAGGGCTTTTATGAGTGTTTGTTTGGGATCGCCTTCATGAGGAAAAAGTCCATATTCGATCAGGGTCGGTTTTGAACCCTGGTGGTCTCCACCGGAAACACGCTGGTCGCGATTGCCGCGTTGGTCTTGATCCATTTCCATTTGGACCAGCGATACGGTTGATGCGCCCAGACAGATACCCAGAGATTTTACTGTTTCAACCATATTTAATGTGTAACTCCCAGTCGATTAAATCTATAACCACATTGACAAGCAGGTATCCAAATTTTTCCATTGGGAATTCTTGTGGCCCAATATTCGGTTCATGCCATAGCAGGCCTGATACCTGATTATGGAAATCATTTTCCAAATATCCGGTCACCCGAAGGTTGGCTAAAAGACAATGTCCGGTCTTCTGGCATTACGTTGCAGCCAAAAGGCCAGCTTTTCCGGAAAGGCTATCCAATAGGCTTCACAGGCACGTGGGCCATTAACTTAAACCTCAGTAGCAGACAGCATTATTTTGCTAGGCAAATTTACCTCGCGCCTATTAAAGTTTTTTTATTACTGTAATTTAAGCACACTTGCAAGGCTTATATTATTAAAATGCGGTTGACAATAAAACAATTGTTTTATACAAACGTTTAATTACCGCCAAGGACGACAATTTATGGATAATCACCGAAAACTGAGTAACGTGAATAATGATCACACCAAGGAACGGATTCTTGATAAAGCCGAAGCGCTGTTTGCCTTAAAAGGATACGACGCAGTCAGTGTCAGGGAAATTACGGGCGCAGCCAATTGTAACCTTGCAGCCGTAAACTATCACTTCGGCAACAAAAAAAATCTTTATCTGGAAGTTTTTCGGTCCAGATGGCTGCCGCGTGCCGATAGCATAAAAAAATGTTTTCAAGAATCTTTAAAAGCCTGCGGTCCGTTAACCTCATCTGCGGTTGTCCAGTCTCTGGCCCGCGCTTTTCTGGAAGGACCCTTTTCGGAGGAAGAGCGCAAACGTCACCATCAGTTGATTTCCAGTGAACTGGCCAAGCCCACCGAGGCTTTCAAAATGATCACTGATCAAGCCCTGCGGCCGATGTTTGAAAGTTTGTTTGAGGATCTGAGACGTGTTTTACCCGATGATATTGAGGAGGAAAAGCTGGTCCTTAACATCTTTAGTGTGCTTGCCATGGTGCTCTATTTTAATTTTGCGCGAATATTGATTAGCAGCTTTACCGGATGTGATTACGATGCGGATTTCAAAAGGCGTTTGGTTGATCATATCGTTGAATTTTCAATCAATGGATTGGGCGCCGAATTAAAGGAGACCCGTATATGAAAAGCTGGCTTTTTTTATTCAGCTTGGCATTCATCATGTTTACAGGCCTGAACGGCTGTATTAACTTGGGGCCTGATTACCAGCAGCCCGAGCTAGGTGTGGAGATTCCTGAATCGTACCAGAATGACCTCAGCGAACCGGATCTGAGCCCGGTGATTGAGGATCGCTGGTGGCAGGACTTTGATGACCCTGAGCTCAATGCACTGGTTGCAGAGGTCTTAGCACGCAACTGGGATTTGAAGCAGGCAACTGCTCGCATTTTAGAATCCCGTGCCCAGTATGTTCAGGTCAGTTCCGACCGCTGGCCTCAGGCCGGGTTTGATTATGATTGGGATAAACGTCGTTTCGGTGGTGTTAATGTCGGCCGCGGTGAGACGATTACCACCCATCAGGTGGCCTTTCCGGCGATTTTCGAAATCGATCTGTGGAGTCGGCTGGCGAAAGCATCCGAAGCAGCCCGTAATGACATCCTGGTGAATGAAGAAAATCGCCGAACCATTGCCCAAACCCTGGTGGCTGAAACCATCATTTTGTATCTGCAAATTGAAGCCTCCGAGCGCAGATTGCAAATCGCCGAACAGAGTATCAAGGCGTTCAAACGTAGTTTGCAGTTTGTTGATACCCGCTACAGGCGCGGCTTGACCTCGGTGCTGGATGTCAGGCAGGCACGCCGATTACTGGCCGGGGCCGAAATACGTGTTCCCCAGTTGCAGCAGCAGCTGGGGATTTTGCAGCAGCAGCTATCGGTTTTGCTGGGGCGCTATCCTGAAACCCGGCCGGCACGCCCCCAGCCTGAAGATTATTACCAACGGCCGGATCCGGTGCCAACCGGGCTGCCGTCCACATTGCTGCAAAGACGACCGGACATCCGTGCAGCAGAGGCCCGGCTGAGGGCTTTAAACCAAAGGATAGGTTCAGCCAAGGCAGCTCGCTTTCCGTCAATTACGTTAACCGGAAGTTATGGCTGGAATGCTGATGGCAAGGACCGGCTTTTTAAAAGCGACAGTGTCATCTGGAACATATCGGCGGGGGTTGTGCAACCGTTGATGGATGCCGGCCGCCTGAAAGCCCGCCAGCGAGGTGTTGAAGCCCAATACGAGCAGGCCGTATCGGATTATGCCGACGCAATTTTAAATGCTTTTGCCGAAGTGGAAGGCGCCTTACTGACCCGCAAAAAGCAACTTGAACGCCGGGACCGTGAGATAATTTTTTTAGAGGAGGCTCGGGCGACCCAGCGCGTGGCCCAAAACCGCTATATCAAAGGCCTGATTGAATACCTGGATGTACTCGATGCCCAGCAAACTCGCTTTACCGCTGAAGATAATCTGGCTCTGGTGGATTTGAACATTTTAACCAATCGCGTCAATTTGCATCGAGCTTTGGGCGGCAGTTGGGCGGTGCCCGAGCCGATTATGCTCGAACGCGACGGGTTCTTCTTTGACTTTAAAACGAGAGACACCACCTATGAGTAAGCACAAACCGCGAATTATTCATTTTATCGTTACGCTAATCTTCATTGGAATCGGCGTCCTGGTATTTGTAGTCCTGACGGCCACCAAGCCGAAACTGGAGCGCACCCAACCGCCGGTTCCCAAACCGATGGTTAACGTTGCCAAGGTCAAAACGCGTCCTCAGGTTGTGATCATTAGAGGTGAAGGCACGGTTAGGCCTTTGCGTGAAATCCAATTGGTCCCGCAGGTAAACGGCAAAGTGGTATATGCATCCCGGGCTCTGGTGGACGGCGGTGAGTTTCAAAAAGGAGAAGTGTTGCTGCGTATCGATCCGATTGACTATCAATTAGCCGTTACGCTGGCACAGGCGCGGATCAAAGATTCTGAAAGCAAATTAAAAGTCGCTGAGGAAGAGGCGGCGGTATCCCGCGAGGAATGGCGCTTGCTTTATGAAGCTGATCCCAAAAACAAGCAGATACCGGCCCTGGTTGCCAAAGAACCTCAACTGGCAGCTGCTAAAGCAAAACTGGCAGCCGATCAGGCTGATCTTCAAAAGGCGAAGCTGAATTTGGAGAGAACTGAAATCAAAGCGCCGTTTGACGGTCGCGTTGATGAGGAAAATGTCGATATCGGCCAATACGTTGCGACCGGC
>JASFIX010000389.1:0-4864 GCA_050122435.1 Desulfobacterales bacterium | reverse complement strand
GGACCAGCCAACATCGTGAAGAATAACGGCGGGTTCAACGATCTTTTTATCGCCCACTTCTTTTTCAAGGAGATACACGGCGTATTGATGCGCAACCCGGGTATGAAGAAAATCATCCCTTACTTTCAGGTACGGTTCAGCCAGTCTAAACAGTTCTTGAGTAAATTGTTCCCAGTTCATGATATTCCATTACGCCACAAGGCAGGGAGTGTATTTTAAATTAAAAGTGGGCAGTGAGCTAAAAGCGGTAATTATCTCAATTCAATTAAATCCGATATATTGATTTCCAGCATCTTGACACTGGCCAGTATGCGGACAGTGTTGCGGGCAATCGCCGGAAAATCTTCCCCGATGCGGTTGAGTTCCTCAGCCGTTTTCTTCATCAGCTGAATTTTACCATTGATTTGATTTAAATCGATTTGTTTTGCCATTGCGTTTCCTTATCTCAGTTTTTGATCCCAGTGAAATGAGCGCTGATGATTTTGGCTTTTGAGCCTCACAGCAAAAACCAATAAAATCTCTGCGATCTCCGCGTCTCTGCGGTGAAAAAAAGTCAATTTTAATCTTTATTTCGTAAGTCTCTAAAACGTTTGGCCTTAACTTCATATCGCGGCAAGGTTCCACTGCCGCAGATTTCAATGTCATAGCGCAGGTTGGTCTTCAGCCTGAGCTGGTCGATCAGTTCGTTTTCTATCAGCGCGCTTTGGCTCTCGGCTTGGGGCAATATCTCCACTTTGAGCTTGATTTGATCGGTATCACCCGCTTTTTCCACGATGACCTCATATTCATCACCCAAACCATCGATGCTGCGCACCACCTCTTCAATCGCTGAAGGCGCCAGCAGCACCCCTTTGACCTTGGTGATATCATCCGCCCGGCCCACCACGCCGCCCTTGATCAAGCGTAACGTCCGGCCGCAGGAACAGGGCTCAGGAGCCCATTCGATGACATCTTTGGAATCAAAGCGTACACAGGGCTGGGCCATACGGTCCAGAGCGGTAATCACCATTTTGCCTCTGCGCCCGGGTTCTTCAATGATCTCGCCAGTATCAACATCTTCGATTTCCACCAGAAACAGCGCCTCATTGACATGCATGCCTCCGGGCTGATCGGCACACTCGAACGACCAGGCCCCGATTTCGGTTGCACCCGCGTGATCGTAAACTTTGGCCCCCCAGGCCTCCTCCAGACGCTTTTTGGTGCTGGGGATGCTGGCACCGCATTCACCGGCACAGGTGATTTTATTGATCGACAATTCGGCCGGGTTTATATCCATTTTCATTCTGGCGGTTTCGGCCATGCCTAGAATATAGGTGGGAGTTCCCATCATGGCAGTGGCCTGCAGTTCCTGAATCTTTAGAATTCGTGCCTTGGTATCCAGCACCCCTCCGGGTATGACCTCGCAGCCGATCTTTTCAGCCGCATAATGACCTGCCCAGAAGGCTACAAATATATTATAACCGAAAGGGATAAACACCCGATCCTGCGGCCGGTATCCCTGGGCCCAGAGGATATAGGACCAGCACTCCATCCACCATTCCCAATCCTGCCAGGTGTCGGGCTGATAGACGGGCTGGCCGGTAGTGCCACTGGTCTGGCGGAATATGGTGACCTCATCTAGTGGCACGCAGAGGGCCTCGCCGTAAGGAAACGGCGCTTTGCGCTGAATGTCCCGCATCATGGCCTTTTCCACTTTAGGAACGCGTTGAATGTCCCCAAACGATTGCACGTCTTCCGGTTTTATGCCGGCATCATCGTACAGGCGCCGGTGGAATGTGGAATGTTCGCAGGTCCATTTAAGGATCTTTTTAAATTTGCGCAGTTGCAGCTGTTTGATTTTTTCCGGGGCAAGCGTTTCCAGGACCGGATTCCAAAATTTTTGTTTGCGGGACATGGGAAATCCTTTGATTTATCTCTGCTAATCGAACCGCGCCCATTCCGGTGCCGGTTTCGGTTTAGGCTTGGTTCCGTAAAATATATCATCCATGAGGTTAAAGAAGGTTCTGGAAAGGTGATTGCGGGTAATTAAGGTCCGGACGATCTTATGGGGAAAGGTGTTGGCATGGCTCCAGGGGCACACTCGCATACAGACATTGCAATCGGTACCGACTTTGCCCCAGTAATCAAAACAGGTCTCTGCATTCAGTTTCCACCGCAGGGTACCGTTGACTTCGGTTGGGTCATCCAGAGGGATCGAGTTTGAGGGGCAGCAATTGGCACACTTTTTACATATTTTACAAAAGTGTTCGACACCGATATCAACAGGACGGTCCACTACAAGCGGAAGATCGGTGGTAACGGCACTCAGCCTTATGCGGGGTCCATAATCTTTGGTCATCAGATACCCCAGCCGGCCGACCTCTCCCAGACCGGCATCCACCGCCAGCGGAACCAGCAGGGTATCGTAATGCCGCAGGTGATTGGCCGTGGCTGAATAACCCAGGTTGGCGATATAGGCTGCCAGCTGGGTGGCAATAAAGGCGTCTTCGGCATAATTGCTCATACTTGCAATGACCGTCGGGGTATGAGGTGCGGTTCCGACGAGTTCAAAGGCCATCTCTGTGGCAAAGACCACAGCATATTTATGATGAACTTCGATTGCCTGGCCCCAGTCCTCCCAGTTTTCACGAAAAATCTCTCCCCGGTGGGAATACAACCACAGCGGGTTGATTTCGGTGATCCCCACCAGCTTGGCGCCGATATTCAGGGTATATCCCCTAACCCGCTGACTGGCTTCCTGAGGGCTAAATTCAACCCGCTGGCCCTTACATACGGGGTGGGTAGGAGGATGGTATGCTTCCGGGGGAGACAGATGCATGGCGATGCCCTGGGATGAAAAGGTTGCGGCAATATTGGGCCTTTCCTTGGGCTTGTCGATCGTGCCGGGGCGTCCCAACGGCCCCCCTTTTTCTCTGCGGGCGGCGTCAAATTCCTCATACGCCGGGCGTATCTGATAATACGTCTTATACTCTTTAGATCCCGGCCGAATTGATCGGTTTCTGGCAAACACGATGTCGCGTTCATCGAATCGTTTAACATCTCCGGTAATCAACCCCTTTGCGCCTTCCAATGCTTTTTGATTGGCAGGTGTTTTGCGAATAAATAGTACAGCAGCGACAACTCCGCCGACCAGCAAACAAACGACAATGCCGATGCCGGCAGACGTTGCCAGAAAACCGCTGGCCCACCAGAAAACAAACAAAATCAGGACACCTGCCATCCCCAAAAATTGCAGGCCGGCAAAAAATGAAGCGCGTTTTTCTTTTTCCCAAATAGAAGAAATCAAATAGCCTAAACCGATCACGGCCTGCCCGATTAATCCGATCAGCACCAGAAAACTTAGGAAATCAACCATTTTGCTTCCGCTCCCACACTAAAATAAAGACAGCACACCGATCGCTCAATTTAAATATCTTACCGATAATCAAATTGGCTTAAATCGCCTATCAGAAATACATCACTTTGACAGGTTCCTCGCATGCATCGATAATACTTTCAAGATTTACTCGAAGTGCGGCATATCACTGGTAAGATACCATCTTTCCTTTTCTTCGTCATATTCCCATTTTTGGTGATCGGTGAGGGATCTCAAGGTTACATCTCGCGTCCGGTAGTACTCGAAATCGACGATTTGGATAACGATCTTTTCATCTTTTGACATAACCGTTTGTTTGACTTTGTAAGATGTTACCCTGAGGTCACTGAGGTCCTGAACTTCCGGTGCTTGCTCATTAATATTCGGTGGTTTTTTAAAACCATAGACCACATCATAATCTCCCCAGCGATATGATAGAAGATAAGCATTGGAGGTCTGATCAAACTTCTTCCAATTCTCTTTTTCCATTTCAAGACCGGCACATCCCATCAGCAGTAATATCGGAACAATAATTTTAACCATAAATTTAATCATTTCAGTTTCCTTTTTTTCTTTTTCTGTAATCTCGACAGTCTTCTTGAACAGAATATCCTGCCATGTCGACTTTATTGCTCTCTTGGTTTTGTTGCAAGGATAAAATCAAGAGGAGGCAGTATCATTGATTGAAAAATATATGCAGTGCGCCGGACAGACATTATCCGCGCAAGCGGGGATAAGGCCGCTTTGAATCCGATGATGACAAAGATTGCACTTCTGGGCAATGTCTTTGTCATCGTCAAATTCAATAACATCGTAAGGACATGCCTCGATACATAACTGGCAACCCGTACAGAGATCATAATCCATGACCACCGTTCCATCGGATCGCTTGGCAATCGCCTCTTCGGAACAGGCATCGACACAGGGTGGTTCATCGCAATGCCTACACAGATTGACCCGGAAAACAAAATCGAGCTTACCTTCGATCATCCGAGGTCCGTCTTCTGATACGGAAATGAGCTTAACACCGTCGGCGGCCCTGTTTTCCTGTTTACAGGCAACTTCGCAGGTCTTACAACCCCAGCAGGCTTCGTGGTCGATTTCCAGAGTATAGGTTTTCATAAGCCGGCTCCTTGATTTTCAGGATATATACGGCAAAGAAGCGTCCTGACATGGGTTGCGCCCATGGCGGGGTCGCAGGTCTGGTATGCATTGTCGGTTAAAATATTAATGTTGGATTCATCCCATCCATAAGTGGGACCTTTTTTCTCAGGAAACCACCAGGCATGTTCGGCTGAAACAATTCTGGGATCCATGCCTGCAAATAATTTGGCGCGTTGTCTGACCTTACCCCGGAGAGATTCTATAACCACCCAATCCCCCTCGTGAATACCTTCCTTTTCGGCGGTCTGAGGATGGATTTCCACGGTTGGGTCTCTGTGGAGTTCACGCAGCCATGAGATCTGTCTGTTTTCCGTATGGAAAAAACCGGGCTGTCTCCGGCCGGTA
>JASFIX010000388.1:0-4865 GCA_050122435.1 Desulfobacterales bacterium | reverse complement strand
GAAAAGTCATCGCGCAGTCTACGCTTGATAAGGCCGAGCAGCAATATCTGGCCAGCCTGGAGCGTTTGCAGACTCTTGAAAATCAGCTGGCGCTAACTGGGCCTCAAAAAGAGCAGTTGCTGGCCCAGCGGGATATGGCCAAAGTGATGTTCGAGGAAGCCAAACTGGATCTGGAAAGATCTGCCCTTATTGCCCCTTTCGCTGGCTGGGTTCTCGAAAAAACCATCGAAGTGGGGCAGCATGTTACTGTTGGGCAGAACATGGGTAGAATATACAGCGCCGGTGAGTTGGATATCGAGGTGCGGATTCCGGTTAAGGATTTCAAATGGCTGCCGGTGGGTTTGAATTCGGATGCCCGCATTGAGGCGGAAGTCATCTTTGAAAATCAAGGCGCCCGCATGACCTGGAATGGGCGTGTATCCAGAGCCAAAGCGGAAATGGACGACAGAACCCGCACCTTGCCGGTGATCATCGAAGTTGACGCGCGGTCGGACGCGGGAGAGGACTTAAATGCGCTGCGCCTCAGGCCCGGGATGTTTGTCACTGTTAAGATTAAAGGTAAAGACGTTGAGCAGGCCTTCGTGCTTCCGCGGCATGTGGTTTATCCGGGAGATATTATTTATGCGGTTGAAGGTGATCGCCTGAGAATAAAGGCCGTCGATATTCTGCGAACGTTTAAGGATTCCGTCATTGTCAGCCAGGGCCTGTCGGATGGCGAACAAATTATCAAAACGCCACTACCGGCTGCCACTGATGGCATGCTTGTTCGGCTGAAATAGAATAAGGCATAGGGCATAGAGCATAGGGCATAGCGTTAAGCCCATTCAGCAAAAAATTCTACGCTATGCACCATGAGCTTTGCGCTATGCTTCGCGTAGCGAAAGACCATGAAAAAACTAGGCAAGTGGTCCATAAAAAATACCGTTACCGTCAACTTGGTCATGGTTTTTATCATCGTGGCCGGGTTGGTGACGGTGATGAAGATGCGCCGGGAGATATTTCCTCAGTTTGCGCTGGATATGATTTTTGTTAGTGTGGATTACCCGGGATCAAGCTCGGAAGAAGTGGAAGAGGGCATCTGCATCAAAATCGAAGAGCAGATCGAAGGCATCGAGGGCATTGACCGCATAATATCCACCGCGCGCGAAGGCAACGGGGAGGTGTTGGTAGAGCTCAAATCCGGTCTGGATGTCCAAAAAGTGCTGGATGAGATTAAAGCGGAAGTGGATCGTATCGATACATTTCCCGAGGAAGCCGAAGAGCCGCTGGTCCTTGAAATCATTAATCGGGATCCGACGATTTACATTGCCGCTTACGGGGATGTTGCTGAAAGAAATCTGCGACAGGCCGCTGAAAAAATTCGTGACGATTTGCTAGATGCGCGGATTGTTTCTCAGCTGGAAAAGCAGACCGAGGCTGAACGGGGATTTTTTTCCGCCATAAAATTCAAGCAGCCCGAAGTCATCACCCAGATCGAGCTTGTGGGTGTGCGGGACTATGAAATCGCGGTTGAAGTATCGGAAGATAATCTGCGCCGCTACGGACTATCATTTGACCAGGTAGTCAACGCCGTCCAGACCGGTAGTATTGATCTGCCGGGAGGAAAAATCAAGACCGCCCAGGGGGAGATTCTGGTCAGGTCCAAAGGCCAGCTTTATACCGGCAAGGAATTTGAAGCCATTCCATTGATAACTTTAGCGGATGGAACCGTGGTGCGGCTCGGACAGGTTGCCAACATCATCGATGGGTTTGCAGACGTCGACATTAAGGCCCGCTTTAACGGCAAGCCGGCCGCAGTTGTCCAAATCAGCCGCACCAGCGAACAGGATATTATCCAAATCGCCAACATCGCGCGAAATTATGTTGCCGCCCATAATTATAAAATGAACCAAGATATCGATCTGGCCATATGGGGCGATCTGTCGGTTTTGGTGCGCGATCGAATCGACTTAATGGTGCGCAATGGGTTTCAGGGAATTACGTTGGTCTTCATTGCACTGGCCCTGTTTCTAAACTTCCGACTGGCATTTTGGGTAGCCATCGGCATTCCCATCTCATTTATGGCCGCCTTTCTGGTGCTCAACGCCTTTGGTCAAACCGTCAACATGATCTCCCTGTTTGCCTTCATAATGACCCTGGGTATTCTGGTGGACGATGCTATTATTGTGGGTGAGAATATCTTTACCCATTATCATCGGGGAAAAACGCCCTCGGCGGCGGTGGTTGACGGTTTGAAGGAAGTCGGCGGACCGGTCGTCATGGCAGTTTCAACAACGGTGGTGGCCTTTATGCCGCTGATGTTCATCGCAGGTATCATGGGCAAATTCATCGCCGTTATGCCCATGGCAGTTATCATTATTTTAATCGTATCCTTAGGTGAAGCTCTGATCATTCTTCCCGCTCATCTAAACCACGCCTTAACCGTATCCGAAAAGAAACGAGGGAAGTTTAATTCGTGGCATGAGCGGTTGCGAAAACGCATCGAGAACTTACTGCAATCCACAATTAAGCGGATTTATACACCAGCCATAAAATACGTCGTTAAAAATCGATATTTTACATTTTCCATCGGTATTGGTGTTTTGATCATCAGTCTCGGTATTGTGGCCGGTGGATATGTGCCTTTTGTATTTTTTCCCAAGGGCGAGAGTGATTGGCTTATCGCCGAAATCAACTACCCGCTGGGCACTCCGGTGAGCTTAACCGAAGCTACCGTTCAGCACCTGGAATCCAACGCATTTGATTTGAATACCGCCTTTTCTGACTTCACAGAGGAAAATGGGGATCTGGTTCAAAACACCTTTGCCTTGGTAGGACTGATTCCGCGGCGTGATTGGAAACCCCCGCAAATCGGCAGCCATGCCGGGGAGGTCTGGGTGGAATTGGTCACCTCCGGGGAGCGCCCGGAGATATCGACAAATGAAATCCTAAACCGCTGGCGCAATCAGGTGGGTGAATTGCCCGGTATCGATCGTCTGGCGTTTTTTACCCTGGAAGGAGGACCGGCCGGAAATGCAATCGAAATTCAACTGAGCGGAAAAGATTTCGACCAGCTCCGGCTGGCCGCCGATGAACTCAAAAACGAGATCGAGACTTACCCCGGCACCTATGATATTTCCGATAATTTTCAACCCGGGAAGCAGGAAAAAAAGCTGCGTGTCAAGGCCGGAGCGCGCTCCATCGGCGTGACCATGCGGGGGCTTGCCAAACAGGTTCGCCAGGCCTTTTATGGAGAGGAGGCGCTGCGTATTCAGCGGGGTCGGGATGATGTCAAGGTCATGGTCCGATATGCTGACCAGCAGCGCAGCAGCCTTTCCGGATTTGACGAGATGCGGATTCGCACCAATGACGGTCAGGAGATTCCTATTGAGGAGGTGGCTGATATTGCCCACGGCCGGGCGTATTCGACCATCAATCGGGTGGATCGCAAACGAACCGTAACCGTGATTTCGGATATTGATGAAACCACTGCCAATGCCAGTCAGATTATAGCTGACCTGAAAGCCAATTTTTTGCCCAAACTGGTTGAGCGTTATCCGGGTGTCTCCTTTGATCTTGAAGGCCAGGCGAAACGCACCGGAGAGTCCATTGATAGTCTGAAAACCGGGTATTTTCTTGCAATGATGGGTATTTTTCTACTGCTGGCCAGCCAGTTCCGCTCTTACATCCAGCCGGTGATTATCATGATGGCGATTCCCTTCGGCCTGATCGGAGCGGTCTTAGGCCACCTCTTGATGGGAATGGAATTTACCATCGTCAGTATTTTTGGGATCGTGGCGCTTTCAGGAATTGTGGTCAACGATTCGTTGATTTTAATCGATTTTATCAACCGCGCGGTGCGCAGTGGTGTGGATATAGAAACAGCGGTCGTGCAATCCGGTAAGGCCCGGTTTAGACCGGTTCTTCTGACTTCCATTACGACCATCGCCGGATTATTACCCATCTTACTTGAAACCAGTTTTCAGGCCCAGTTTCTAATCCCGATGGCTGTCAGCATTTGTTTTGGACTGCTGGCGGCAACCTGCCTGACGCTGCTTTATGTGCCGGCGCTATACTTAATTGTCAGAGATGTCAGAAATGCAGTTGTGGCCAGGTTTCAGCGTGCTGAAGCAGGCCCCTAATACGCCCGAGAAAAAAGACAGATGACTGTTTACCCGGATCCGATGACAGAAGAAAGAAGATAATTATATCAGACAATAAGAGAGGTGGTCATGGAATTTAATATAATACCGGATAAAGAGGCCCTGAGCAGATGTGCCTGGTGTCAAACTCGTATTTACGACGATATGGAGGTCTTCGGATTTGGCGCAAAGCTAAAGCCGGATGTTGATTTGTCTGAATATGAAACCCATTGCATCCAGCTAGACCTGGTTTCAGCAGAAAAGCCGGTTTATATGATGGTAGCAGCTCAAGACTCGGAAGCCAAAAAAGAAGGTAAAGACTGCATGTTTTTAGTTTGCTCTGAAGAGTGTGGTAAAAAACTAAAGGACGTTTTAGAAAAAGAAATTTCTCTGGGAAAGATGTTTAATACAGTTTTGTTTGAGTAAATAACGCTGTCTCAACCGCAGATTGAGCCTGGCCGCGATTAACCGGGTGTCTCATTAACTGATGAGCCAAATCAGTTCTGATTATTTTAATTCGATCGAGGGCTTTTGCTCCCTGGATGACCTCGCCCTATAATCCTGATATTTATTCGGTTCACACCTGTGAAAAGGTACGAATGATGTTTCTATCCTGGAATTCATGCGTCCTGTTCATTCGCGGCCTATTTGCAGCAAATCGCTGACACCTCCACTATCGCATCTTTGGGAAGTCTTGAAACCTCCACGGTTTCGCGCGCCGGCAGGCTTTCACCAAAATAGGTT
>JASFIX010000387.1:0-4868 GCA_050122435.1 Desulfobacterales bacterium | reverse complement strand
CTCATGGATGAGCCGCTCAACCGAGCCAAGCCCCCATCGGTTCGAAACCCAACCAATCAGCAGAAAAGCTGCGGCTAATATGAGCACAACCGGCAGCAGCACCCATTGGAGTCCAAGATGGGTCTGGAAAGACGGCAGCACCCACAGGCAGACGACACCGCCTAAAAGAACGGTCAGCCAGATGCGCACAGAGATATGTTTTAAAAAAGACAGCATTGTTGGTATTTAGTTTTTAGTGTTTGGTGTTTAGTATTTAGTGTTTTGGGATCTATTCATAATCTTCAGCAGTTTAAAAACTAAACACTAAACACAAAATACTAGACACTCGCTAATTATTACTCCGGCGGCAAATCTTCCTCTTTGATCTCGGAAGTATCTTCCGCTTCAATGACATGCCCGCCGGTCTCCTCAACGGTAGATTTACCCGCCTTCACTGTGGAGGGTTCACCCGCCTTCATTGTAGGTGATTCATCCAGCACTTGAACCGCTGTCCTTTCCTCCTTTTCTGAAATGGGCTTTTCCGATAGGGCACCGGCAATCTGGCCAGAGCGTAAAGCAACCCTTACCGGACTTCGCGTCCATTGACCGGCGATTTCACCGCTAACCGGGTCAACCGTTTCAAAGCGTATATCTGACGGAACGGTAAATTCCCGTGGAGGTTCGCCGCTTGTGGCCTTAATCATGAAATCCGCCCAAATAGGTGCAGCACCGCGCCCGCCAGTGATGCCAACCCCGTTTACATCGCGCATGCTGATACCGCGATCATATCCCACCCAGACCGAGACACTGAGCGTCGGAGTAAAGCCGGTAAACCAGGCATCACGAAAATCATCGCTTGTGCCGGTTTTGCCCGCCGCCGGCAGATCAAAACCCATGCGCCTGACGATTCGACCGGTGCCCGCAGTCAGGACACCACGCATCATGTCGACCAGCTGAAAGCCGATGCCGGCGTCCAGTGTACGCTGGCCCCGTACGATTTGTTCTTCCAACACGCGACCCAGAGGGTCTTCGATACGGCGGATCCAGAACGGTTCGTGCCGTACGCCGCCGGTTGAAAACGTGCCAAATGCCGAAGCCATTTCCAGAGGGCTGGCGCCGGAGGTCCCCAGCGCCAGCGAATACACAGGTTTTAGATCACTGTTGATTCCGGAACGACGCGCTACGTCGATCACCGCATCCGGCCCAACACGTTCAACCAACTGGGCGGCAATCGCATTGACGCTTTTCATAAGTGCCTGTTTTAGAATCATGGGCCCTTCATATTCGCGCCCAAAATTCTGGGGTTTCCAGTCACTGGCACCCTTGACCGGAATCGTAATGACTTTGTCCACAAAAACATTGGCCGGGTTCAAATCCAGCTTTTCAAATGCCGCATAATAAAGAAAGGGTTTAAAACCGGATCCGGGAAGACGATTGCTTTCTACCGCCCGATTAAATTCCGTTTCCGAGTAATCTCTCCCGCCCACTAGGGCTTTGACGGCACCGGAGTTACATTCGATGGCCACCAGTGCACCCTGTGGGTGAGTCAACGGGCTGGTCCTGTCGGTAACCTCACCGTCGGCAATCCCCATCAGTTGATCCAGTTTTATCAATCCGTTTTGCAGCGATTCGATTGCCCAGGCTTGCTGCTGGGGATCCAGCGTTGTGTTGACCTTCAACCCGCCGTGGTAAACGACCTCCGGGCCGTAACGTTCTTCGAGATCGTTTAAGACCAGGTCGAGAAAATAGTTGCTTTTGGGTTTTCCGGCGGAATGAGGCGTCAACTGAAGCTCAGCCTGAAAAGCAGCCTCGGCTTCTTCAGCCGTGGTATAGCCCACCGCTTTCATGCGTTGAAGCACCAGTTGCTGTCTCTTTTTAGCGCGCTTAAAATATCGATAGGGATTATAACGGGTCGGCGATTTGGGCAGGCCGGCCAGCAATGCGGATTCTGCCAGATTAAGCTCGAGTGCAGGTTTTCCAAAAAACGATCGGGCAGCCTGTTCAATTCCATAGGCCCCGACGCCAAAAGGAATTTGATTCAGATAGGCTTCCAGGATCTCACGCTTGCTGTATTGGGTTTCGATTTGCAGGGCAACCAACAGTTCCCGAAATTTGCGCATATAGGTTCGTCGATAGCTGAAAAACAGATTCTTGGCAAGTTGCTGGGTGATGGTAGACGCCCCCTGGATCCTACCGCGCTCAAAGAGCGTTATCCATAGCGCTTTTACAGTGCGCAGTTTATCGAGGCCATGGTGCTCCCAGAAACGATGGTCTTCAGTGGCAATCACCGCTTTGATAAAAAAAGGAGAAATCCGGTTGAGAGGAACGACTTCTCGACCGCCAATGACCATCAGCCTTTCACCGGTTGCCGCAAATATTTCCGTTGGTGGCGTTTCGATGATACGCCCTAACGGTTCCGGTACCTGAGGCAAATCGCGCATTGCAAAAAAAAACAGCCCGGTGGTCAGCAATGCCCCCAGACCCGCTAGGGTCAATCCCAGGTAAAAAAGAATGCTGAAACGGCGTAAGCTTAATGCAAATAGACTCATTGACGGGTCCAGTGTTTTTTTTGCGCTTCGGCTTGATCGGCCTTCTTATCCATATCCATGCCTTCCAGATGGGATCTTAAGCGCCAGACCGCCCATTCATGACCCTGTACTAAAACGACATGGTGTTCGGTGCCGTTAAAGAATTCAAATCCCAGCTCTATAAAGCCGGACAGGGTTTCATCAGATATGCCGACACGCACAATGTGCCCGGATACCTCCAACAGTATCTCTGGATGCGGCACCATGCTGCGGCGCACCTCTTCGGGAAAAGATTCCAGAGAATTAAAAAACTGATCGGCAGGATAGATACGATTTTTAAAAATCGGCAACTGATCCAGAGATTCTGCCAGTGCCACTTCACCGCGTTTCAATTGAGACAACAAAACCGAATCCAGTTCAAGTTGCCGCAATACCCGGTTGTTATCATCCAGCAGATAGATCATCAATCCGGTAAGGGATTTTTCAAAGTAAGTCCGGCGCCAGCGTCCATTGCTGACAAGTCCAAGCAGCTCAAAGGGGGAAATAATGTCATGGGCAATCGATGGTGTCAGCCGCAAATAAAGTTTGCGGAAATGATCGGCTGAAAGCATCACCCCTTTTCCGAGGGCCACATTGGCGGCAATTTGCGTAAATGTGGCAGCACTGCGGGCTTCACGCTGCATTGCCTGACGGTCGGTTAGGATTTGCTCGAGGGTTTGCTGAGCGGTTCGGGTTTGGTGGCTCTTTTCCCAGATCGAGCCGGATTCAGGTCGCTCAGAGTTGGTGGTCACCAGATAAGACCCTATTATGCGTTCCATCCAATCAAATCGAAGTTCCAGAATAAAGATGGAGCACACCATCATGAACAGCAAAATAGGCCGCAATGCGAATACTCTTTTGGCCCATTCTCTAAAATCTCTTGGCTCAGCCCAATCGGTCATGATAAGCTAAAATTTTTGAAAAGAAATCTGGTTGGCCGGTTGCCGGTTGAGCGCGTTGGTCTGTTTAGCCCGTTGATTTAAGATATTGTCTGATAATACTTTTTACCGGCCAACGGGATAACGGGTATCGGGCTCAACCATCCACCACAAAGGTGCTATAAATTGGTTACCAGCACAGCAGTTGAACGCTGTATACATTAGATAATTTAACTTATTCTAAGAAAACCAATAATAAGTGTCAAGAATGCGAAAATGAAGGCCTATCTGACAAAAAAAATTCGGTTTGTTTTACTGATTTTCGGGTTTTTAATTGTGCCCGCCGCCAGCAGCCTGGGTGCCGTCATTGTTTACGACCGGGTAACAACCGTCGGAACACCGGTTTATCTAAAAGTGTTAACAAAGGGAAGAATTTTTGCTGATGGTGGAAGATTGGTGGAGTTTTTTCTGGATGACAAACGCCTTGATAATAATTTAACCGGTGGAGATGGCTACGGGTATCTGAAATATACCCCCCGGCATGCGGGAATAATTAAAGTCAGAGCGACATCAAAGGGGGAGAGCGGTGCCGGTCTCGTACTGGTAATGAAGAAAAGCGAAAAAGCGGTTCTGATTGAAATCGAAGGTGGGTTCAAAGATGCATTTATATCGGATATCGCAGCCGGAGCCGGCAGGCAGGCAGTTAAACAGATGCTGAAGAAATATCGCGTTATCTACCTGAGCCGGTATACGGGCATTCGGATGGCAAGAGCCTCACTGGATGAAAAGGAGTTTCCGGACGCACCGGTTCTACGGTGGCAGGGGGAGCAGACACTTAACGCCTTAAAAGAAAAAGGTGTCAATCTTTATGCCATCATCGGTCCGACCAGCGTGATTGACAAAGCTGCCAACCATATCAAAAAACGATACACTTTTGATCGAAACCAAAAAGAGCACACCGTAAAAGACTGGCAGGAAGTGATGGAGCGGTTGTCCGAAAGCGCTTCCAAAAAATCTCAAAACAGCAAACACAAATAGGTTTATACTTCAATACCAGCGTCTGCTTATTTCAACCACCCTGCGGCGGCATTCATTGACATTTAATTTTCGAACCATAGCCCGGAAAACGTAAAGTATGCCATCCAAACCTGGATGAATAAAAAAGGGAAGCCAGACGATGAAAAAACTCATTGCATTGGTTTTTGCCGGCATCATGCTCTTTTTAAGTTGTGCGCATCAGAAAAATTTAACTGAAGAAGAAAAAGAGAAATATCGCAGAGCCAGGCAAAGATATGAAGCGGGACAAAGAAGCGGTCCCTGAGATAGTGGGCCGGTGAAGTGTTGCCAACCTACCGGGGTTATCGGTTATAGCGATTGTCAAAAAAACGTTCCGATTGCGGAAGGTTTTTTTGCTACAACCGCTTATGCCGCCATCCTTTTAATC